>NZ_JBHNMF010000796.1:0-1350 GCF_048562965.1 Thiolapillus sp.
GGATGTTGTGATTACGCGGTCTTGCCCAGCCTGAATAAATTTACCACGATCAGACTCCGTAACTTTCTTGCTGGTAACGATCTTGAGCCATGCCTGGTCGCTGATTTTTTCAAGATTTTGATTGAGCGTGGAGCCCACCCAGCCACCTTCACCCCCGCCTCCTGCCGATTTAAGCATAAAGCCGCCTTTTGGCGGCTTTATGCTTTATTTAGCCCTCGGAAAATTTATGCTTTATCAGGAAATGTTGTTGAATATAAAGGGTTTTTATTTTATTTCCCTGTTTTCTTCGCAATATTTTCGGCAACAAATTGCTTACGCTATTCGCTCAAGCGACGACGCACCGTTTCCCCCAAGCATTATTCTCCGTACCAAAGATTAGCCAGACTCTCCTGTACCAGATCTTTGGTGTAGTATCCCGTACTGTTTTCCCCATCAAAAACAGCATCTTAGTATAAATATAGATTGATGTTGTTCATTTCGTCAAGCCTTCTGTATACTCATCATTGCTGATTTAACCGAATTAAACCGATTATTTCTGGGATGCTGTGAATCTTCCGGGAATCAGTGCATACATAGGCTTTTCAGGAACATAAAGAATGGAAGATAGATGGCTGTCGGTAGATGAAATAGGGACTTACCTAGGCGTCAAACGGGACACGATCTACAAGTGGATTGCCGATAAATCCATGCCAGGCCACAAAATAGGTCGCCTCTGGAAATTCCGAAAAGAAGAAGTTGATGCTTGGGTGCGCAATGGAGGCGCCAATGAGACCAATGACTGAAGTGACCGGAACGCCCAAAAGCACGCGAGCAAATTTTGGTTTTGGCCTAGATCAGGCTGGTAGCCATAATGCCCGCACCATGATGCTGGATGAGCTGACATCCCTATTTCAGTGCGTATCCAATCCAAATTCAGAAAAAACAGATTACGCTCATGCGATTATTGATGAAAATTGCCTGGGGAAACGTTCTGAAAAGACGCGCAAGATTACTTTTCGGCATCTAGCCAGCCTTTATGGATTAGACCAATCCTTGGTACTTTTTCGCGTACTGCGTTATTTCTGGGAACGGGATGAGGCAGGACGCGCCCAGTTGGCTCTGTTGGCGTGTTACGCACGGGATTCCATTCTTCGTGCAACGGCTCCTTTTATCCTGGATCTGCCGGTAGGGACTACGATCGAGCGAGAAGCCACGGAAGAATTCATTGAATCTGTCATGCCTGAGCGCTTCAGCAAAGCCACACTGAAATCGACGGCTCAAAATATCAATGGTACCTGGACAAGGTCTGGCCACTTGCAGGGCAGAACAAGAAAGCAGAGGACGCTGGTGGAAGCAACTGTAGGCAGCATT
>NZ_JBHNMF010000797.1:0-1349 GCF_048562965.1 Thiolapillus sp.
CGATGACTTGGAGGCTGACTTCCGCCCCGGCCAATGGGAGGCGATAGACGCACTGGTCAATCACCGCCAGAAACTGATGGTGATTCAGCGTACGGGCTGGGGCAAAAGTTCGGTCTATTTCATTAGCACCCGCATTCTGCGTGACCGTGGTGCCGGGCCAACCATTATCGTGTCGCCACTGTTGGCGCTGATGCGCAACCAGATCGAGGCGGCGGAGCGGCTTGGCATTCGGGCGGTTAGCATCAACTCCACCAACCGTGACGATTGGGGCCGGGCGACACAAAAGGTGCTGGCCGACCAGGTCGATGCCATACTGATCTCGCCCGAAAGGCTCTCCAATGAAGAGTTCGTTGATAACGTGCTGCAGCCTGTCGCGGAACGGATTGGCCTGTTGGTGGTCGATGAGGCCCATTGCATCTCCGATTGGGGGCACGATTTCCGGCCGGACTATCGCCGCCTGGTGAATATCCTGCGGCAGATGCCGCCCAATATGCCGTTGCTGGGCACCACGGCAACCGCGAACAACCGGGTGATTGCCGATGTGCAGTCCCAGTTGGGGGATATTCAAATCCAACGCGGCCCGCTGGTTCGCGAGAGCCTGTCGCTGCAAACCTTGCGCCTGCCCGATCAGGCCTCGCGCCTGGCCTGGCTGGCCAGTCATATCCCGGAACTGCCCGGAACCGGCATTGTTTATGTGCTGACCATTCGTGATGCGGAGCAGGTAGCGAACTGGCTTAGTTCACAGGGCATTGAGGCCCCCGCCTATTACGGCAGCGTTGACCATCCCAATTTTGCCGACAGCAACAGCTACCGCCAACACCTCGAAGACCTGTTGTTGCACAACGAGATCAAGGTGCTGGTGGCCACCACTGCGCTGGGCATGGGCTACGACAAACCGGACCTCGGCTTTGTTATCCACTACCAGGCGCCCGGCTCGGTTGTGAGCTATTACCAGCAGGTCGGACGCGCCGGGCGTGGTATCGAGACGGCCTATGGGGTGCTGTTGGCGGGCAACGAAGATAACGACATTCATGACTTCTTCCGCCGCAGCGCCTTCCCGGACGAGCGGGATGTAAATGCGATACTAGGGGTGTTGACAGATCACGACGACGGCCTCTCCCTGTCACGGCTTCAGACCCAGTTGAATTTGCGGCATGGGCAGATCGAGAAGGTGCTCAAGGTTTTGAGCGTGGAGACACCGGCCCCCATCATCAAACAAGGGACCCGCTGGCGCCGGACTCCCGTCCCCTATGTGATGGACCATGAACGTATCGAACGCCTGACACAACAGAGGGAACAGGAATGGCAGGAGATACAGGACTATATCGATAGCCAGACCTGCCTGATGG
>NZ_JBHNMF010000798.1:0-1348 GCF_048562965.1 Thiolapillus sp.
TTCTCGCTTTAGAATGTCCGGTAATCGTACAATCTAATGACACGAAAATCAATGGCAAAAAAATCCTGCAAAGGGCTTGACACGTTTTGAGAGGAAAACACCTATGGCACGCATCCCCAACAACGAACTCGACCGCCTGAAACGCGAAGTGGCTTTAGTGCGCCTGGTGGAATCCTCCGGCATCGAGCTGAAGAAACACGGCAAGGACTATCTGGGGTTGTGCCCGTTCCACGACGATAAGGAACCTTCGCTGGTGATCTCGCCGGACAAGAACCTGTGGCATTGCCTGGGTGCCTGCAATGAAGGCGGTGACGTGATCCAGTGGGTCATGAAGCGCCAGGGCGTGAGCTTCCGTCATGCGGTTGAGTTATTGAAGGGCGGGGATGCCGCCTTGTCGGTTCCTGCAACGCCTGTGAAAAGAAATACCACCGCCAAGCATTCCATGCCTTTAGCGGCTGATCCTGATGACCAGAAGCAGCTTGCCGTGGTGATCGATTACTACCACGACACCCTGAAACAAAGCCCCGACGCCTTGGAATACCTGAACAGCCGTGGTCTGGGTGGTGCGGAGTTAATCGACTGCTTCAAGCTGGGTTATGCCAATCGGACATTGGGTTACCGGCTGCCGGCGCGCAACCGCAAGGCCGGGGCTGAGGTAAGAGGGCAGTTGCAGCGGGTTGGTATTTTGAGAAACACTGGTCATGAACATTTTAGCGGTTCGCTGGTGGTGCCGGTCATCGATGGTGATGGTCTGGTGACGGAAGTTTACGGCAGAAAAATCCTCGGTAAGCGATTACGCAAGGGAACACCGCAGCACCTTTATCTGCCGGGCGCACATCAAGGCGTCTGGAATGCTGCGGCCCTGGCAGACAGTGAGGAGGTGATCCTGTGTGAAGCGCTGATCGATGCCATGACCTTCTGGGTGAATGGCTACCGCAATGTAACGGCCAGTTATGGCACCTCTGGTTTTACCGAAGATCATCTGACGGTCTTCAAACAGGCGAATATCAAACGAGTATTGATTGCTTATGATCGAGACGAAGCGGGAAATACTGCCGCCGTTAAATTAGCCGAACAACTTCAGGCTGAGGGTTTTGCCTGTTACCGGCTGCACTTTCCCAAAGGCATGGATGCCAATGCCTATGCGCTGGAGGTGAGGCCAGCGAACAAGAGCCTGGGCGTGGTGATCCGGTCGGCGGAATGGATGGGCGATGGGCGAAGCGGAGAAAGAGCGAGTGACTTAACGTCACTCGATCCCGCTGAGCGACTCGCCACGGATGGCGAGGCTGGAACCCTGCGCCAGGGACGGTTACTTGGCACGTCTTCAAACGAAGCGAATACCCTGCCT
>NZ_JBHNMF010000799.1:0-1343 GCF_048562965.1 Thiolapillus sp.
CTAGGTAGTCGGCAACGGCGAGGCCATCATCCGGCGGCAATTCTGCACCGCTGCCGGATGCCAGCAGATAACGGCCCTCGCCGGATGAACGGCGTTGCGCGATGCGCTCCGGGTAGGCAAGGGAAAGCAGGGCACCCGCGGAAAGAGTATTGTCATCATGTGGCAACTGGCGGCACTGCCTGTACAGACGATCGCTCAGGCGCAGCAACTGGCGGATCTTCCCTGCATCGGCACCACCGTCCGGTCTTTGCCTTTCCCGCACGGATGCCATGGCCTGCAAACGCAGACCGAGATCGGCCGGTCGCGCCTGTCCGGGCCGATAGCGCCAGGGATCACGATCCGACAGCAGGGCGGCGATGTCCGCAGCCAGCCTGTTTCCACCGCCACCACGCACCAGCAGATGCACCAAGCGCGGATGCAACCCCAGGGCAGCCAGGCGTTTACCGTGGGTGGTGATGCGCCCGTGCATGTCGAGGGCATCGAGCTCCTGCAGCAGCAGTACCGCCTGATCCCAGGCAGCGGGAGGCGGCCTGTCCAGCCACTGCAGGCAAGCGGGGTCCGGCACGCCCCACAGGGCCAGTTCCATCACCAGGGGCGCAAGATCAGCCTGGTTTATTTCTGCCGGTCGCTGGGCGGGGCGGGCGCGCTGCTCGGCTTCTGTCCAGGCCCGGTAGCAGACACCCGGTCCCAGGCGGCCTGCCCGGCCCGCACGCTGATCAGCCGAAGCGCGGGAAACGGGCAACACCCGCAGGCGGCTCAGGCCACTGTCGGGATCGAAAACCGGCTTGCGGGTCAGTCCGGCATCCACAACCGTGGTGATGCCCTCGATGGTGAGGCTGGTTTCCGCCACGTCGGTAGCCAGCACGATGCGCGGTGCATGATGCTTGCCTGGCACCAGTACCCTTGCCTGGCTGTCAGCATCCATCTCACCGTGAAGCTGCAGGATCTCGTGGGACAGGGAAGCCGACCGCAGCTGTTCTTCCAACCGATTCATCTCACCCTTGCCCGGCAGGAAGACCAGAACGTCTCCCTGTTGCTCCCTGCAGGCCTGCAGGACCAGCCGGCGTGTGGCCGGCAGGATGTCGCGTCCCACCGACCTACCCAAGTGACGTATATCCACCGGGTGGAGACCACCATCGGAAGTCACCACAGCTCCTCCCAGGAGATCGGCCACTGCCTGCTCGTCCAGGGTGGCCGACATGACCAGCAGCCGCAGATCCTCCCGCAGGGAACTACAGATATCCAGACACAGGGCGAGCCCCAGGTCGGCCTGCAGTGACCGTTCGTGGAATTCATCAAAAATGGTAACTACTCACCCCTAAGACTGAGTACAAGCCTGCCTC
>NZ_JBHNMF010000800.1:0-1341 GCF_048562965.1 Thiolapillus sp.
ATTCGATTGTGTGGTGCTCAAACCCCAGGTCTTTTCAATGCCCTCATCCCCAAGAACAATCAACAGAATTTCTGGCATTGTCTGTATGTCTGTTTCAGATGGGTGCAAGGCAGTGATGCCAAATTCCCTGAGTGAGCGAGACCTAACAAACCAGTTGTCACTGTCACCCCCTGCACAGGTTCCTGCTGACTTTTCTGCACAGTCACTGCAGTCTCCATCATAGCACTGAAGTACAGCATTGATGACAGAAGGCATTTCATGTTTCATCTGGTCAGTATCTGCGTTGAACTTTTCACTCATATGCTTCAGTATCATTGAACTCCTGTTCTTTAGATCTGCTGCCAGAACACACTTACACTCCTGTCTGTCTTTCTTTGTTGTCATGCCTGGAAAGAGGTGGGGGCTGAAAGTTTTTTTCTTTGCTCGTTTGACTTGTGTCTGTGAGAGGTGTAGCAAGTCAGCCAGGCATTTCACTTGAGGTGATGGATTGGCTTCCTGTATGGATTGCGCAACACCCTTGTGCAAGCGCCAGTCTCCATCTGTTGTGCAGTATGCAACAGTAACACCAGCACCAGCAATGTTCCTGCCAATTTCACGTCCGCTTTCATACTCAGACAGACCTTCTAGTTTGTCGACATTGGTGATGCAGCCTGTGTGGCCACCAGGACAGGTGGCAGTTTGATCACCTTTGCTTCTCAAGAGCGCTCCTTTGGGGCACAGTTTGTTTTGTGTGAATGCTGACACAATGTAGTTCTTGCCGGTTTGCTTTTCCATGGCTAATGTTGTTAACTGTGTTGCAATTGGCAGTCCAGTTCTTCTGGAGTTCCTTATTCCAGAGGTGTTATACCGGGTGTCCACAGAAATGTGAATGTTTTTCTGCAGTCCACTTGCCTGCAGCAGTTTTTGATTCATGTCGTCAGAGCTCAGCTGGGCAATTTTGTCACAGACTGTCTGGCTCATTTGGTGCATTCCACTTTCAGAGGGTGGAGACAAGTCAAGGGCAGCAAGCAGAAACCGCAGCTTTTTGAATCCTATGGATGTGGAGGTGACAGCGGCATTCAACTCTAGGTTTTGAACAGCAGCACTTCGTCCTCGTCCTGGTTTGCGTATCTCCTCATAGAGTTTAAAGAGCGGCGTAACAAAGCTGCAATTCACACACCGCAATGACTGTGCCACAACAACTCCTCTCTTTTCTTCTTTGGCAGGCTGAAACTTGGGCCAGGAGCAGTTGTCTAGCTTTAAATGTTCTTCTATAGCAAAGTTCCACATGTCACAGTTTTTGTCCACATGAACCACACGCATTTTGCCTAATCCTGATTTCTGGCTCTGGTCTCCAGGTTT
>NZ_JBHNMF010000801.1:0-1339 GCF_048562965.1 Thiolapillus sp.
CCGTGCTGAATAACGTATCTTGATGAATATCGGGACCACGCATGGTACTTTTGCTTCTCGTTCAATTCTTAGTGATATTTTCTCAGATTTGGGTGTTTTTCAACAGCCTGCTAAACTCTAGTAGTAATAAACGTTGACTGGAAACAGAGTATCTACGGATACGGGTTTTTCCATAATCAGGGGTGTGATCGGGGGATTCATGGAAGTTAGTGGGTCTCGACATGGAGACGCCAGCCTCCACTGACACTGCCCACGTCGCCATCCAGGTCGTCGAACAGATACAGTTTCCATTCGCCATTGGGATTGCTGCCAGTGAGTGCCGACATGCCAGCCCCATAGGGAGGGGCAGGCACCGGGGCGGGAAAGGCAGTCGAGCCGAGACTGGTGGGCAGATAGGTGCCGCTGACCATGGGGGAAGGCACCGGGCCGGTGGCATCGTCGTCGAATGTCAGATCGATGCCATTGATGGCGGTATCGCCGCCGGCGTTGCTCATGAGCAATACATTCTGGCCCTGCGGGCCGATCAGGATGGCTTCCATGTCGGGTGGCTAGGTATGGTTCACGCCCATGAGCGTGACGGTCATCCAGTGTATGCTGCCGCTTATGCCCGACAGCGCAATGATGGACGGGTAAGGATTGAAGGGCGCAGCGGCGCTGCTGCCCGTGAGTGGCGTGGTGTTGCTGCTGTCGGTCACTTCGAATGTGCCCACAGTCAAAGTGCCGCTCACGGCGAAGTCCGGCCCCAGCGTGACGCCGGGTGCGAAAAAGCCTACCCGGGAGCCGGTGGAAACCGCGCTGCCTGTTGCCTGGATGCTTGTCGTGGCCAGGCAATCCACATCGGCACCTGTCTCGAAGGCAATGCTGTTCAGTTGGACGCTGTCTCCCGAGCAGGTCTCATCATCCCGGATGGTCACCGCCAATGTGTCTGGCGTGCCCAGAACCGCGCCGCCGGTCGCCGAGGACAGAGTGACCGTGAATCGCTGACGACCTTCGATGATGCTGTCGTCGAGAATGGGGACCGTGCAGTTGCGATCGCTGCTGTCACCTGCCGGCCAGTTGAGACGCGTGGAGCGGCTGCTAAAATCCTTGCCGGCAAGAGCGGAGCCGTTCGAGGTACTGCACAGTACCGATACAGCGCCCGCATTTCCGCCGGTGCGGGAAATGGCGATGCTGACGCTGCCTGCCCCTTCGCCAACACTGATGGCGGCCTCCCTGAAACCAAACACCCCGCTGGAAGAACTGGCGGTACTCAGGTCCACGCTCATGCGGGGTCCACCGCTGCCAGCCATGGAGAGCGAAGCGAAGGCTGGTAGACCCCAGTAGCCGCGAGGCCGCACTG
>NZ_JBHNMF010000802.1:0-1338 GCF_048562965.1 Thiolapillus sp.
GGGAGGGAGGGAGGTGTTGTGCTGCGGCTACGTTAAACGCGAATTATACGCTACTTTGGGTTCATTTCGCAGATATTCGGGCGCTCTTGGCTTTTTCTATGCGCAATTGCGGGCGGTATTGGCGCACCAGTGTATCCGTATCAGTAGAATCCCTTTGCTTTATCTGGGAGTTCGCCAGGATCAATTTGCATCCTGTCGATGGCAAACTGACGAACCTGATTGTAGGTGTATGAAAACATTGGGCTGTATGTTTTTGCCAACAGCAGGTCTTTGGCGAATGCAGCGGGATCTGTCATGTATTCATGTACCAGGCGATTGCGCAGGTAGCGGGCTTGCAACCAGTTTTCGGTATTTTGGAGAATGCCGAGTCGTTCTGCGCGATTCAATATTTCGATTTGGCTGCCGGTTTTTTCCGCCAGTGCCATGAGCCATCGCGGCAACAGTTTGTCGCTGATGGTGTCTTGGGTTCTGCCAAAGCGGGAAATGAATGCTTCCATGCGTTCAGCGGTTTCCGGCGTGTTTTCCAGGTTTTTCACCCAGTTTGCGTTGATTTCTTCAGAGAATACCCGGTGCCAACTGTACTGTAGGTGCCGGATTTCTTTTTCCACTGTCTCCAGTGTATGAATGAAACGGGTGACCGGGAGCAGTTCGTTCATAGCAACACGCCCTGGCGCAATGCCTCTTCGTGGATGGGTTGGCGCGGCGTTTCGGGATCCAGTACCAGGATGTCGATGGGTTGATCGCCCAGCCGCATTTGTAGCCTGGCCGCCAGTTGAAGCAGTTTTTTTTCCTTGTCTTTGATAATGTGATCGGATTCCACCAGGAGGTCGATGTCGCCGCCTTTGAGGTTGTCATGGACGCGTGAGCCGAACAGATGTATGCGCGCATTGCCAAAGATTTCCCTGGCGGTTGGCGGTTTGTTTGATGATGGTTTGGTTGCGTGGTGATAGGCGCATGGTGGAGGTATGTTAGCACGGGCTGAGGGGGGGATTCCCTCACCCCGGCCCTCTCCCAGAGGGAGAGGTGGTGTTGTGGTGGGATTTTTCCCCTCTCCCCGGCTTTCTCCCAAAGGGAGGGGGTATTTGTTTTCCGTGTCAGCACGGTGTTTTGTGTTGGTAACCAGAGTGCCGGATGTGTACAGGAAAGGCTATTACAGCCAGATTGGGTGGATCACTTGTTGGGCATTTCTGAGTATACCCAGATGACCTTCAATCGAAGCGGTTGGCTGCAAAGAATCAGGCAGTTTTCTTGATTGCCTCGACTTCTGTGGTTTCATCCTCGGTAGTAAGTGAAGGCACAGAATTCCGCAAGGTGGCGATGACTTTCTGTAGCGTGTTG
>NZ_JBHNMF010000803.1:0-1335 GCF_048562965.1 Thiolapillus sp.
GTTGTTGCGTAGTGCTTGGTGACCAGGACGGCTGGGGCACCAATAGGTTGTCAAAGGCCGAGTCGATTTTGGGGACTGGGATGTCCCAAAATCTATCACGAGGCCGAAGACACGCTTGAGCCAGACTCCGCAATCTGAATTGCCTGCCGAAGTTGGTCTAGCCGAAAGCGAAACAGGCACCGCAGGCGATCTGGCAGGTGGAAACCCGGTCCGACGCAGAAAAGGCCTTCGACCTGTTCCCCAAGACCTGTGAGGTGAAGTACCCGAAGTCGCTATCTGCCTGTAAAAGAACCGGGAGGAACCGATGCCTTCTACATATTGCTGTGCAGATTGTATCCGCCAATCTACAGGCCAGGATTTTGCTGAGTGGTGTGGCTGACGGCCGATGGGTAGGTGCACTGATGTTCTATTAAGATATCTTTTCCGATATCCAAAACCTGTGGATCCTCTTCTACAGTGATTTTAACGGTTATTCCTTCCGGCAATTCCCCTTTCTGGAAATAGACGTTGAATTCATCATCCATCGCTGCCAGCCATGGAGAGCGAAGCGAAGGCTGGTAGTCCCCAGTAGCCGCGAGGCCGCACTGCTTACCCGTCGTGCGCAAAGCGCCAGAGGGGAAGCAAAGTAGGCATCCAAACGCGGCGTCCAGTCATTGGGAGCCAAGTACGGAGCAGCAACGAGCTTGCGAAGTTGTTGCGTAGTGCTGGGTGACCAGGACGGCTGGGGCACGAATAGGTTGTCAAAGGCCGAGTCGATTTTGGGGACTGGGATGTCCCAAAATTTATCACGAGGTCGAAGACACGCTTGCCAGGTCGATAAGCGCTTGTTCTGGTAGAGGGTGGATACATACGCCCAGTGCGCCAGCTGTTCGGGGGTGAATATCTGCATAAAAGGATTTCCCTCGAAAGGCTTCAGTGCCGACAGGTCCGTAGGTTTTGAGCCTCCAGCTGTGGCCACCTGACTCCCGATGTCGGTAAGCGCGGTCATCAGCTTGTCGAACCACGGTCGCGCCGCCGCGATGCGTTCTTTCTGCTGGGCAAAGAATTCATCCATCTGTCCTTTTAGTTTAGCGTAGAAACCCACGTCCTTAGGACGTGGTCATGAGTGATAGGCTTAGCCTGTCACGACTGATACGGCCCATGTTACAACCCGAAACTGAGTTGTCCCCACAACTGAATTAATTTCGGAGAAATAACAATGAGCTGTTTTGAAAAGTTGGCTCTTCCCCAAATGGAGTGGGTAGATTATCGTAATCCCCTATGAGAGACAAAGACCTATATGCCCAGATACTGGGAATCAAGAGTCCCTGGCAAGTATCCGGTGTAGAGCTGGCG
>NZ_JBHNMF010000804.1:0-1330 GCF_048562965.1 Thiolapillus sp.
CCTATGTGCTGGAATACCTGTTGGGCCAGTATTGTGCCACCAACGATGAAGACTCCATCCAGTCAGGGATTGAAACGGTTCGGGAGATTCTGCGTAAACACTATGTGCATCGAAACGAGGCGGGCCTGATACGTTCGACGATCAAGGAGAAGGGGCGGCACAAGGTTATCGACAAGATAAGCGTGGATCTGAACGAAAAGACCGATGCCTATGAGGCCACCTTTTCCAACCTGGGCATCAAGAAAGTGCTGGTGGACTCCACCACCGTCAAAGCCCATCCAAAGCTGTTGGTGGGTGGGGTTTGGTGTATTGCGGATGTGGAATACGATTTCAATGAAGACAAGACGACTACGCCCTGGATTCTCGCCACACTCAAACCTATCCAGTTATCTCATTTCGATTTTGACAGCTATATTGAAGCAAGACGGCAGTTCACAACCGATGAGTGGATCGATCTGCTGATACAGAGTATCGGGTTCAATCCCGAATTGTTTGGCAAGCGAAGCAAGTTGTTCCAGCTGTTGCGTCTGGTGCCTTTTTGCGGGCGTAACTACAACATCATAGAGCTGGGTCCAAAGGGGACCGGCAAGTCTCATATCTATTCGGAATTCTCACCTCACGGGATCCTGGTGTCTGGTGGAGAAGTCACCGTTGCCAAGCTGTTTGTCAACAACTCGACAGGAAAGATTGGACTGGTGGGTTATTGGGATGTGGTGGCCTTTGATGAATTTGCCGGCAAGAAGAAGCGAGCGGACAAGGCGCTGGTCGATATCATGAAGAACTACATGGCCAACAAGTCCTTCTCGCGGGGCATCGAGACCCTGGGGGCGGAAGTGTCCATGGCTTTTGTGGGAAATACGCAGCATACCGTCCCTTACATGCTTAAACATGCGGATCTGTTTGATGATCTGCCGGAGCAGTATCACGATTCGGCATTTCTTGATCGTGTGCATTTCTACCTCCCGGGATGGGAAGTGGACATTATCCGGGGAGAGATGTTCTCCAACGGATATGGATTCGTGGTGGATTATCTGGCAGAGATCCTTCGTTCCTTACGCAACCATGATTTTTCAGACCGGTATCAGGAGCATTTCACGCTGTCTTCGGATATATCCACCCGGGATAGCGATGGCATCCACAAGACTTTTTCAGGGCTGATGAAAATACTCTTCCCCGAAGGCGAGGCGACCAAAGAAGAAATCCAGGGCAATACTCCACTTTGCTATCGAAGGGCGCAAACGGGTCAAAGATCAGCTCATGCGTATCGATTCCACTTACGCTGATGTTCGCTTTTCGTACGAAGATGGGGAAGGAAAAACCTTTTCGGTTA
>NZ_JBHNMF010000805.1:0-1329 GCF_048562965.1 Thiolapillus sp.
CCGCACAAAAGGAACTGGGTCCCGACTGGCCAGCGCAGGATGAGGACGACCGCCGTTCGCCGCTGGCTGTCCTGTACGAACAGAACCCCGCGGACAGTGAGGTATTTGAGAACCTGATGCGCCGCAAGGTGCATTATGTGATCAAGCCGGAATATCTCTGGAGCAGCATCGCCGAGCAGGCACGTACCCAGAGTAATGAAATGTTGCGCACCCTGCAACAGGGCTTCAGGTTCATCGAAAACGAATCCTTCTCCAGCAATTTCCAGGGGCTGTTCTCGGAGATCAGCCTCGACTCCGAAAAGCTGGGCAAAAACTACCGGCAGCGCAACAACAAGCTCTGCACCATCATCCAGAAGATTTCTGAGGGGCTGGCGGAGTTCCCTCCGGAGCGGGACTTGCTGGGTGATGCCTACGAGTACCTGATCGGCCAGTTCGCCGCAGGTTCCGGCAAGAAGGCCGGGGAGTTTTACACCCCGCAACAGATTTCCGCCATCCTCTCCGGTATCGTCTCGCTGGACAGCCAGGACCCGGCCTCCGGCAAAAAGAAAGCACTCAGGCAGGTGCTGGATTTCGCCTGCGGTTCAGGCTCGCTGTTGCTCAACGTGCGCCAGCGCCTGGGTAAGAACGGCATTGGCAGGCTCTTCGGCCAGGAAAAGAATGTCACCACCTACAACCTGGCGCGCATGAACATGCTGCTGCATGGGGTGAAAGATACCGGGTTCGAGATTTTTCACGGCGACACCCTGCTCAACGAGTGGCCCCTGCTGCGCGAGGAGAACCCGGCCAAAAAGGTCGGGTTCGATGCGGTGGTCGCCAATCCGCCCTTCAGCTACCGCTGGGAGCCCACTGATGCGCTGAAGGAAGACTTCCGCTTCAAGGGCTACGGCATGGCGCCCAAATCAGCGGCCGACTTTGCCTTTCTGCTGCACGGCTTCCACTTCCTCCATCGGGAAGGCACCATGGCCATCATTCTGCCTCATGGCGTGCTGTTCCGGGGCGGCGCGGAGGCGAAGATCCGCAAGAAACTCTTGCAGGACGGTAATATCGATACCGTCATCGGCCTGCCGCCCAAGCTGTTCTACTCTACCGGCATTCCGGTCTGCATTCTGGTGCTGAAAAAATGCAGGCAGCCCGATGATGTGCTGTTCATCAACGCCAGTGAGCACTTTGAAAAGGGCAAGCGCCAGAACATCCTGCTGCCCGGACACATCGACAAAATCATCGACACCTACCAGCACCGCAAGGAAGAAGAACGCTATTCCCGCCGCGTATCCATGGAGGAGATTGAGGAGAACGGCTTCAACCTGAACATCTCGCGCTATGTGAGTA
>NZ_JBHNMF010000806.1:0-1329 GCF_048562965.1 Thiolapillus sp.
GACGCCGCGTTCGGAGGCCTACTTTGTTTTCCCTCTGGCGCAAGGCGCGCCGGGAAAACAGTGCGGCCTCGCGGCTGCTGGGGACTACCTGCCTTCGCTTCGCTCTCCATGGCTGTCAGCGCTGGCCTGCGTTACCAGCGGCAACAGACCCTTGCCGTCCAGATCAGAGCGAAGGAGACTGTTCGGCACAGAAGGTTGCATCTATGCCACCTCCTGCGGGAAAAGCTGCTGCATCAGGCCTTTCTTGAGGTTCTTGAGGGTGTCGAGCTTGTGCGACTCCAGCCCGATCACCTCATCAAGGGAGGAGAGGCAGTGGGCGATTTTTTGTTGTTCTCCTGATGACGGAATAACCAACTTGAAAGTTTCAAGAATCGGCATCCGAAGCGATAGGACGGTAGACATTACAGCTTTTGAAGCCAGAACACCTTTTAGTGCACCTAATTGATAGTAAATAAACTTTCCGACTTCACGAAAATCTGATAATGCATAGGCGCGTTGATGCAAGTCAAATTTTCCACAATAATATTTAGGGATGAATCTCATTCCCTCGCCCGGGATAATCACAGCTTCAGCATCAAACAAATAACGACTTGATCGCTTTATTTCTTCAGATCTATCAAATAGGGGATAAGCACCATCATCTACATGATCTTGTGCATTGGAAGATCCATTGCAGATAATGCAAACTTCCCCCAAACGCTTCACCTCCCACGCCCCCGCCTCCCGAAACTCAGGAAAGCGCAGGCGGGGTGTGGTTTCGCCCTCGGCGGGGAAGAGCTGCTGCATCAGGCCCTTCTTGTGCTGTTTCAGGGACTGGACCTTTTTGGCTTGCAGCCCGATCACCTCATCAAGGGAGGAGAGGCAGTGGGCGACTTTTTGTTGTTCGGTAGTCTCGGGCGGTATTGGAACAGGGTATTCTTTTATGGAGTTGATATCTCCGCGGGGCATTTTCACTCCCTTCGCCCCTGCCATGACGTAATCAATGAAACGATTATTCTTTAAAATGTGGGCAACGTATTGGCAGCCTTGGGAGTTTCTAGGTCTAAACACAAGAACATCATTTGATGCCCCGCCAGAGAAGTTGGCAGCCCAAACTTTTTTTAAGTAAGGTCGAATATTTGCGAGTAAAACATCCCCTGCTTGAAAAGAAGACACTGAATTAACAGTTGGGAGTTTGTTTGCAACAGCTACCCCGCCAAAATCTTGCAGAATATTCTCCGTGCTCACATAGTTGACATTCGAAATATCCTTGAGTTGTACCCTGTCATTGACAAGGGGGGCAATGGCCTCTAGAGGTATAAATTCCCACGCCCCCGCCTCCCGAAACTC
>NZ_JBHNMF010000807.1:0-1327 GCF_048562965.1 Thiolapillus sp.
GCCACAGACATGAGGCACGGCATCGTTGGTATCACCGGATGCGATGCCATATTCCGCTTCGCCACGAAGTTCGCTGACAAAGTCAGATGGCCTGCTAACAGATGCAAGTAGCGTCAGGGAATGGCGTGCGCGGGTCATGGCGACATACATTACCCGTCGTTCTTCGGCATTTTCAAAAAGTTCAGTTTCTGTGGACACCAAATCCAGGAGCGGATCATCCGCAATTTCAGATGGAAATCCGGTGCGCCCGCTGGCGGCATTGAGCAGGATAACATGATCGGCCTCCAATCCTTTTGATGCGTGAATGGTCTTGTAGGAAATGCTGAGGTTCGGGAATTGATGCTTCAGTTCCGAAAGATTTTCGGGCCGAACAAAGCGGTATCTCCCCAAGAGAAGTACACAGGTCTTTCGCCTATTCGCATCCCCCGTTTCCGACAGATTGGTCAGGACTTCCCGCAGTTTCGTATCGGTGTCATTGTACTCAGTGTCAACTATACGAATGGCGGGTTTTTTGGCGGTGCCCGCCGGAATGACCTTCTTCGGGATTTGCGACGGGTTTTTCAGGACAAATCGGCGGGCGGCGAAGGCAATCCGGTCAACTGACCGGAAAGTTCGACCCAGATCGATAACCCGGTGAACGGCACTTTCCCCATCAAAATTACCGCCAAATTCATGCCCGAAATTCCGCATCAGGTGAATGTCAGACCCGGCAAAGCGAAAAATTGACTGCCAGTCATCACCGACAGCGAACAGGCGGGTATCGGCGTGCTGTGCCTTAAGTGCCTTGATAAGGCGTGCGCGGCTTTGGGAAATGTCCTGGAATTCATCGACGAGGATATGGTGAAAGGGGCTGTCATATCGCCCAATCTCGGCATAGTGCGCTGCCCGCAGGATCATATCCTCAAAATCGATTCGCTTGCCAAGCCGCTTCTGATACTCCTGATAAACCGGCTCAAAAATGTTCAGAAAGGCTTTGGCGCGCCGACCGGATTTTAACGCGCGGGCCTTATTTTCGCAGTCCTGAATGCTGTAGCCACCATTTTTGTATTTGCGCAGGAATGTGCCAAGGAGGCGGGTAAAGCTGTCGATCCGATGTAACTCAATCAGCCGATTAAAAATCGTTTCAGGACGGCGGGGATTGTAGGTGACATGTGGCGCGAGCTTTTCTTCAAGAGCCTGGAGCAGGCGGCCTTCCTGGCGATCGTAACTGAAGGTTTCGATCAGCACGGTGCCATGCGTCGCATGGACCCCTCGCTTCCATTCCATATCGGCGAGATATGCGTCCCGATCGATATAAGGTGCCGTCATCAGGTGTTCGGTCCCGTCC
>NZ_JBHNMF010000808.1:0-1326 GCF_048562965.1 Thiolapillus sp.
AATAAAAATAAAAAAACTTTCACAAATATGGTAAATTAAACCTAAGAGTTGCTAATTATGGTGAAACCAGCGCAGCAAAAAGCAGCATTTTCCGAGGTGGGAGCGCGTATTCGGGAGGAGCGGAAAAAACTCGGGATCACTCAAAGCGCCATGGCGAAGCTCGGTGGTGTGAGTAACGCTACCCAGGGGTATTACGAGTCAGGTGAGCGTTCACCGAATACAGAGTATCTTGGTCGTTTATACAAAGAAGGCGTAGATGTTTGCTATATCGTTACCGGCCAGAAGGGCGCCAAGAGTGGCATGCCAGCAAATATAGATGTTGAGTTGCTTTCCAGTATTCAGGAAGCTGTTGACGAATGGGATTCCAAAAGAACAATCCCCGTGCGACTGAAGACCAAATCCGAATTGGTCGCATTGTTTTATGCTCAATTTGCTGAAACAGGACAGGCCAATACTGAAATCATGCGGCGTCATCTTCGGTTAGTTAAATGACCGTGAATGACGAACAAGCATTAAATTGGGAGAAACCAGTGATGACTACAAAGGCAGATATCGGACGCAAAGCAGGCAGCATTATTCGAGAAGAAGATTCTGAGCAGCGTCTGGTGTATTGGCGATTTGGCATGGGGCTGACTGTGGTCAGTATTTTCATGCTCATGATTTCTTCAAGGCTGGATCAAGGGGGACAGTTGGTATTTGGGGGTTTTTCGATTATTTCATTCCTGGTTGGCGTATACCACGTAGACAAATCCATTCGGCGGAAGGGATTGAAGCAACGTATTCGCGAAATACTCTCTCGCTGGGTATGAAGCAAAGGGTGCGGCTGTACTTGTGAATTCCCCACCCTATCGCATGTCTTTCTCCACCGGAGGGCTGTTCCTGCAAGAGTCTGTCTTGCTGGCAACCCTCTATGGAGAAAAGAAAGACTGGGATCAGGTGCGCACCGAGGTCATCGACAACAACCTGCTGCAGTCTCGAACCGTCAGTACAACCAAGCGTATTGTGCGGGAAGTCATTGGGCGCCTGCAGGAACTGGATGACCAGGAGCGGCAGCTTCTTGTGCAGGGCAATACCGAGGAACAATCCAGCCTGTTATGGCTGGCTATTTGTCGTCGCTATCCTTTTATAGCGGAATTTTCACAGGAGGTGCTGAGAGAACATGCAATGACCTACCATAATGAAATATCCGCAGACGATTTTGATGTGTTTTTCAATGCCAAAATGGAAATTTACCCTGAACTGGAAAAAATCACGGATTCCACGCGAAAAAAGCAGCGTCAGGTACTGTTCAGAATTATGCGGGAGGCGCAAATTATCGACTCGAAT
>NZ_JBHNMF010000809.1:0-1325 GCF_048562965.1 Thiolapillus sp.
CGCCAGCTCTACACCGGATACTTGCCAGGGACTCTTGATTCCCAGTATCTGGGCGTATAGGTCTTTGTCTCTCATAGGGGATTACGATAATCTACCCACTCCATTTGGGGAAGAGCCAATAAACAGACAGGCAATACGGCAGAAGCTCAGGAGCACAACATGGATCGAAGAATCAGCCCCCGCGTGGAATGGCATGGCCCGGTACAATTCCGCAGCGGCGAAGAAGAATTCCGTACCGGCTTCCTGGCCGATATCAGCACGACAGGAGCAATGGTATGGCTACCGGTATCCCTGCAGGTGGGTGACAAGCTGGAAGTGGTGATGAAGGCGGAATATGATCCTGCGCCGGTACACATGCACATGCAGGTGAAACGCTGTGTGGATGAGGCACGTCACGGTTATCATGGCTACGGCTGTACGCTGGAGATCCACGAACCCTGGGAACATCAGTAGAGCGCCCTTCCCTTCTTCTGCCTGACAGAAGGGAACAGCAACCGGATATCCACTATACTTGCTGCCTGGATCATCAACGCCGGCTGCTGACAAACCTGCTCTCTCTGCACCATGAAGCGTCTTATCCTCCTGTTTTTCCCTTTTCTGTTCTGTCTTGCGGCGGCGCATGCCATTGCCGAACCGCTGGACGTCTCTGCACAGTATCCCGACCCGGTAGGCAAATCACTGACTTACCTTCAGGAATCCGGTGACAGACTCAGCCTGGACCAGGCCATGGCTGCCCATGCCGGGGGCAGATTTCGCGCTTCATCCAGGGCAGTTCCGAGATTCGGCATCACCGCACAGCCCGTCTGGCTGCGCCTGCAGGTGCAAAACAGGACCGGCAAACTGGCTGCAAGAAGGCTTTCCCTGGAACGAACCTGGCTGGATGTAGTGGACTTCTACGTCGTCCGGGAGGACAGACTGGTACAGCACTGGCACACCGGAGACAACCTGCCTTTCAGTCAGCGCCCGCTCAAAACCCGTTACTTTGCCTTCAACCACGCCTATGCGCCGGGGCTTACCACACTCTACATCCGTGCAGAAACAGCCGAAGCCATGGTATTGCCCCTGTATTTCTCAACCTCCGAGCAATTTTATTCGAGAGAAATGGGCAGTGCCCACTGGTATGGCATTCTGTATGGGGGCCTGGTCGTTCTCCTGGTCTATAACCTGGTACTTTTCTTCAATCTCAGAAGCACGAGATACCTTTTCTATTCGTAACTACTCACCCCTATCAGCATAGAGCTGTCCCGAAAAGGCCATTTGAATGGCGACCAGCGGATTGTATCCCTGATTTGCCATGGTCTGCAGGTAACTGGAGATGCGGCAAT
>NZ_JBHNMF010000810.1:0-1320 GCF_048562965.1 Thiolapillus sp.
TTGTTGCGTAGTGCTTGGTGACCAGGACGGCTGGGGCACCAATAGGTTGTCAAAGGCCGAGTCGATTTTGGGGACTGGGATGTCCCAAAATCTATCACGAGGCCGAAGACACGCTTGCTGTCCGTTTTCTTCTGCCATATCAGGCGCCTTTTGCGGTATCCAGTTCAGCCCTGTCAGCAGTTCGCGATTCGCCCAATGCCAGTCTGACCAGAAAATGGACTGGGCAACGAGCGCCGCCGGACCTTCGATATGCAGATGGGTATCGCGCCAGGGACTGAGCTTCCTGTCCAATCCAAGGTATTCATCGCCGATATTCAAACCGCCTAACCAGGTTTCCTTCCCATCCACCACCATGATTTTTCGGTGATTCCCGAAGTTGATCTGAAACCGGTTCATATCTCCCTGGGTAGTGTTGAAAGGTGCGATACCTATCCCGGCGGCCCGAAGTTCTCCCAGTTGAGTTTCGGTGATCTCACGACTGCCCAGTTCATCGTACAGGACATACACCGACACACCTGCCTTCGCCCTGTCGATCAAAAGCTCCATGAACCGCTTGCCCGTGGAATCTGCACGAAGAATATAAAACTGAAACAGGATATAGGAGCTCGCCCGTTTTATACCTTCTTCCAGGCTCTTGTAGGTAGCTCTCCCATCCACGAGCAGCTCTACGCGGTTTCCTTTCAGAAAAGGAGACGTGGACAGCCGGGTAATGGCCTTGTATTCAGGAAAGTCATCCGGAACATGCACGACAAAAGGAGCAAACTCCTGATGTATTTTTTTCTTGTCCTCCTCGATGATCAGGTTGGTGTCTTTCAGGGCATCGACATACCCCTGAAACTTGCTGCGGCCAAACACCCAGTACGCCGGTACCGCGATCACCGGCATGATGTTCAGGCTGACTACCCATGCAATGGCTCCCTCGCTGCCAGCCATGGAGAGCGAAGCGAAGGCTGGTAGACCCCAGTAGCCGCGAGGCCGCACTGTTTTCCCGGCGTGCCTTGCGCCAGAGGGAAAACAAAGTAGGCCTCCGAACGCGGCGTCCAGTCATTGGGAGCCAAGTACGGAGCAGCAACGAGCTTGCGAAGTTGTTGCGTAGTGCTGGGTGACCAGGACGGCTGGGGCACAAATAGGTTGTCAAAGGCCGAGTCGATTTTGGGGACTGGGATGTCCCAAAATCTATCACGAGGCCGAAGACACGCTTAGATGGACTTGATCATGGCCAGACTGATGGGGTCCTTGTCCATATCCTGCACGAACTGCCCGTCAATTTTCAGGAAATCGACGGGCAGATCCTTCAGATAACTGTAGGAAGACATACCA
>NZ_JBHNMF010000811.1:0-1319 GCF_048562965.1 Thiolapillus sp.
TTTCCGCTGAAGATGTCTTCGCTGCGCACATCCACGAATTCGTTGTTCTGGCGGGTCTTGAATACCACCTGGGGTACGCTGGTGCCTGTTTGGTCAGCCATTTTGTTGCTCCTGTTTAGTTGTTATCTATTCAATGTGCGCTTATTATAGCTAAAAGCTATCGATAGTGAAAGTAGATATTAACAATTAAGCCTATAGTTAATGGCTAACATTGCCCGGTTGGGCTTGGTGACATCAAGCGTGTCTTCGACCTCGTGATAGATTTTGGGACATCCCAGTCCCCAAAATCGACTCGGCCTTTGACAACCTATTCGTGCCCCAGCCGTCCTGGTCACCAAGCACTACACAACAACTTCGCAAGCTCGTTGCTGCTCCGTACTTGTCTCCCAATGACTGGACGCCGCGTTCGAATGCCTACTTTGCTTCCCCTCTGGCGCTATGCGCACGACGGGTAAGCAGTGCGGCCTCGCGGCTACTGGGGACTACCAGCCTTCGCTTCGCTCTCCATGGCTGGTAGCGGGGGTGGCTGCCTGCCGGTACACGCTGGCGGATGTGGTCTGTAGCAGTTTTTGCAGCCTGAGCTATTCCGGAAAACTGGCAGGGTTGCGAAAAGCAGCCTGTGCCGCCAGCATCATGTTGAACTAAACCGCTTCGCGGTAGCTCCCCAAGCCCACCCTTCGGGAGATTATCGACCACACTTTGTTAAGACCGATCCTGGTCTCAACAAAGGAGAAGTTCGATGACATCCCTACGCCAACAAATGATCGATGCCATGCAGCAGCGTGGTTTTTCACCCCGCACTCATCAAAGCTATCTGGCCGCCGTGAGGGCGTTGGCAACGTATTTCCATAAGCCGCCGGACCAGCTTCAGCAAGCTCAGATCCAGGACTATTTTGTTTACCTGGTCAAAGAGCGCCATTTGAGTGCAGCCAGTTGCCGTTTGTATCTCAATGGTATTCGTTTTTTGTATTTACAGGTACTGAAGTGGCCAGAATTTGATGTACCCATTCAGATTCCCAAGCGTCCCCAGAAGATACCGGAACTGCTGACGCGTCAGGAAGTAAAGCAGATCATCGAGGCCTGCCACAATCCCAAACACCGCATGCTGTTGTTGACCTGCTATGGTTGTGGGCTACGGGTCAGTGAGCTGGTGTCGCTGAAGGTACGGCATGTCGATGAGCGGCAGTTGCTGCGCGTAGAACAAGGTAAGGGGGCGAAGGATCGCACCGTGATGGTATCGGCGGCGCTGCTGGCGCAGTTGCGTCACTACTGGCAGCGTTATCATCCACAAGACTGGCTCTTTCCCAACAGCAATACCC
>NZ_JBHNMF010000812.1:0-1318 GCF_048562965.1 Thiolapillus sp.
GGCTGGGTTTTCAGGCCCCCATACCTGCGGAAAATCTGGGGGATTGGCTCATGGAGCGGGAGGAGTTGTGGGAAAAGCTGGGGGAGGACGAGTTTGCTGCCATCGAAATCGGCGGCCGCTCCTATGATCCGTTCGACAGCATGGGTATCAACCGGGCACTGGAGGGAAGCGGGCTGGTTTACAGCGCCGGCCTGGCCAGCGGGGCCCGGGCCAATTTTTACCTTGGGAAACTTCTGCAGCACGAACGCGGTGAAGGGCTGTGTCTGTACATTTCCGGTCAGGAATACGCCCGCTGCCTTACTGCACCGCCTGCCATGGCCAGCGACCAGGGCGTGTTTCTGCGCAAGGAGGCGTTGCGGCGCTACCTGTGGGAGAAGTACGAATCCTGGGGCTGGAACCGTCCGGACAACGCCCTCGGCCGGGCCTATGCCTGTTATGGTTTTTCAGACGACGCCGAGGCGGCACTGGAGCAAATGACCGAAGTGGAAATGGCCTCTGCCAGGGAACATGAACTTGGAGAATACGAAGCCAGCCGGTTGCTGGGTGATGGCTGGAGCGAGATGCTGCTCGACCTGGCGCTGTCACCGGCTGAACTGATGGCCCGTGCGGTAAAGGATCATCTTGCCGACAGCCTGCACACGCTGCCCATGCTGCTCGAAAGCGGAACGCCGGCGCCCATTCATTTCTATATCGGCAACCTGGCCGGGATGCGGCGGCACCTGTTCCCGCAACTGCTGCAGGCCTATGAACTGTGGCAGGAGCAGGACGACTTGTCTGCCCTGGCGCAGGTGGCCGGTGATTACCTTGCCCACTGGCAGAATCTCGCGCAGGACATGATGGCAGTGCATCGCCGGCTGGGCGTTGGCAGCGCCGAAACCCTGCGCCGCCTGGTATTGGACCGCTGTGGTGTCGACCTCTGATGTGATGGCCGTTCCTGCCTGACTGACCAATACCCTCGCTGCCAGCCATGGAGAGCGAAGCGAAGGCTGGTAGTCCCCAGTAGGCGCGAGGCCGCACTGCTTACCCGTCGTGCGCATAGCGCCAGAGGGGAAGCAAAGTAGGCATCCGAACGCGGCGTCCAGTCATTGGGAGACAAGTACGGAGCAGCAACGAGCTTGCGAAGTTGTTGCGTAGTGCTGGGTGACCAGGACGGCTGGGGCACAAATAGGTTGTCAAAGGCCGAGTCGATTTTGGGGACTGGGATGTCCCAAAATCTATCACGAGGCCGAAGACACGCTTGTCACCAAATACCCGGATAGAAACAATGCCTGAACGAAAGAGCCTGCTGGCCATCATCGAACTCGGTGGTTACCCCAAC
>NZ_JBHNMF010000813.1:0-1317 GCF_048562965.1 Thiolapillus sp.
CCAGTATCTGGGCGTATAGGTCTTTGTCTCTCATAGGGGATTACGATAATCTACCCACTCCATTTGGGGAAGAGCCCATTTTTGAGGGGGACCCCTCGATCCCCGACGTGCAACGCAGATATGGGAATCAGGTTCCCGGCGTAGCCGGCAGTCTTCTCCGTCCCGACGAAGCCGAGTCCGCAATCATCGACTTGGGTACCCTGTTGGAGCAGGCACTCAGCGCAAAAAACGCCCCAACACACGTCATTGTTAACCTGCCCGGGGGTGCCGCCAGCACCGTTGACCCCCTTGCGGCGGATCTTATTTCCCCACTCGCGGCGGCTTTGGACTTGGAAATCGTAACCGTATTTCTCATCGGTCCAGAACTGGAATCAGCGCAAATTGCAAAACAGTCACTCACTGAGGGGGTGGCTGGAATTTCAAACAGAAAAATTGCGGTCGCAAATCTGAAAATGGGCGACCCCAGCAGGTTCGCGTGGACGACCTCAAACGAACGCAAAATTTGGCTGGCGGCAGGCGGTACAGAGAACGCCCTGCCCGCCTTAACGGCAAGAGTGATGGACAAAGTTCGAGATTTGCCGGGTTCGTTTTCTGGTTTCGAGGTTGGCCAAACTGGAGATCTCAGCATCGTGGAGCGGTCAGTTATTCATCGCTGGCGCGTGGCTGCCGACCCCCTTTGCCGGGCTGCGTGCGGCGGCGAAAAACCCAAATTGGTTTTTGTGCATGGTGAAAAGGGGGGCGTTGGAAAATCGGTTTGTAGCATGTTGCTGATCGATCACCTGTTGCATCCCGTTGAGGCCGTTGAGGACACAAAAAACGAGGCAGAAAAATGAGAGACGAAATTTTGAAAACCTTGCCAGCGCCGGAACGGGAGACAGTTTTGAAACTCGCGAACGAGTTTGAGTTACGAGACGATGATCCCGCTTGGTTGTTTGCGGCGCTGGCAGGCAACTGGAAAAGTTGGATGGAACGGGAAACGACAGACGCAGCGCAGGCGCATGAATCAGCAGTTCAGCATATCCGCGCACAACACAAAACGACGATCGAGCAACTTCAATCCGCAACTGCCGCTGCCAGCAGTGCGGCAAAATTGGAACTCGCGAAGGCCGCAAAAACAGCGGCAGAGGATGTCGCAGATGCGGCGGCGAAGTCAGCAGATACCGCGATTCGAGAGCTTGCAAAATCTGGTGCACAACAAATCGGTTCCTCGACGTTTTAAGTGGAATTCCTCCAAAAACCTGTGCCAGTATAGCGCCAAATACTGGCATGAGGAAAAGACGTGGACGGCAACGAGATACTGCTACTGGGATTGGGGAT
>NZ_JBHNMF010000814.1:0-400 GCF_048562965.1 Thiolapillus sp.
GCGCAGGCACGGGTGATCGAATACTGGCAGGAGAAAGCCGTATTCGAGCAGGAGGATGGCGCGCAGCAGCTGGCCTGTGCCGCCCGTCCGGTTCATCCCCTGGGCAAATGCCAGGCCAGCGTCCGGCTGCTGGCCTGGATCCTGGTGGCCAAGTACGCCGACGCCCTGCCGCTGTACCGCCTTGAAGGCATTCTCAAGCGCCATGGCTGCCACATCAGCCGCACCACGATGGCCAACTGGATCATCCGTCTGGACGGCTCTTCTCCGCTTTGATGAGTGAAAAAAGATGCCACCCCCATGTAAGCCGTTGAAATATGAGGTCTCTAACCACTTCATATAGGGCAAGCACATGGGCGTTGGCATCTCAGCACAGATTTTGGGTCTTAAAGGGCAATGCGTC
>NZ_JBHNMF010000814.1:410-1314 GCF_048562965.1 Thiolapillus sp.
GATAGGCGACGAAAGGCGGTAGACCCGCTGACCGGAAAGAAGGGAACGATTAACCGGTACATCCAGCGTCAGGTCAGGGATGTGCCCTTTTGTGGTCGTCGTTGTCTGATTGAAATCGAGTTGGCCCAGGTGTGGGTCAGCAAAAATGAACGACGGGTTGAACGTTGTGAATTTGTTGACAAGGGCAGTCGCTTCACTCAGCGGTTCTGCCACCTGGTCAGTGGCTTGTGTCGCCACATGAGTATACAGAGCGTTGCCCGGCATCTGGGGTTGCGCTGGGAGACGGTCAAGAACATCGACAAGGCGTACCTGCACAAGACCTTGCCGGCTCTTGATCCGAGCGCACTGACCGACCTGAAGTACATTGGTGTTGATGAGGTGGCCAGAGCCAAGGGACACGATTACATGACGGTGGTCTATGACATGGTTAAAGGGCATTTGATCTGGGTAGGAACAGGACGAACCGCTGAGGTGTTTTCTGAATTTTTGCGGCAACTGCCCAAGCAGACGGCGGCCGCAATAGAAGCGGTGGCCATGGATATGGGGCCGTCCTACCAAAAGGCCGTCAAAGAATGTTTACCCCAGGCAGATATTGTCTTTGACCGGTTTCATGTCATGCAGAACTACAGCAAGACCATCCAGAATCAGCGTAGGATTGAATTTCGAAAGGCGAACAAAGCCGAGAAGGAACTGATGAAAGGAACGCACTATTTGTTGCTTAAAAATGCGGACAAGCTCGACGAAAAACAGTCGCTCAAGCTCCAAACCCTGCTGGATAACAATGCCCACCTGAATACGCTCTATGTCTTGAAGGAGCAGCTTCAAGCCCTGTGGCAAGCCAGTTCGTATGACGACATGATGGAGCAGTTAGAAAGCTGGTGTGAAATCGCAGAGCAATCACAGA
>NZ_JBHNMF010000815.1:0-1313 GCF_048562965.1 Thiolapillus sp.
GTGGCGGCTTGCTCATCTCAACTACCGCCACCCGCTGCTCGCCCAAGGGCTGCGCATTCTCGACACACCGGGACTCAACGCCATCAGCAGCGAGCCAGAGCTCACCTATGAAATCCTGCCCAACGCCCAGGCCCGCCTGTTCGTACTGGGCGCGGACACGGGCGTCACCCAGTCCGACCTGGACATGTGGCAGCAGGTTGTGCAACAGCCTGGCGCCCACCAGAAGCTGGGCGTCATCGTCGTCTTGAACAAGACGGACACCCTGTGGGATGAACTGCGCACGGAAGAGGAAGTGAGGAACAGCATCCAGCGCCAGTGCATGGAAGTCTCGCAAATTCTTGAAGTCAAACACAAACAGGTGTTTGCCGTGTCCGCGCAGAAAGGTCTGCTGAGCCGGGTAAAACACGACAGGGAGCTGGAAAAGAAATCCGGCATTTCCCAACTGGAAAAACACCTCGCAGACACGCTGATTCACAACCGGCAGGCGCTGATCGTAGAACAATCCACCGAACTGGTCTGCAGTTCACTGGACAATATCAAGGCGCTGGTTTCATCCCGACTCAAACGCATGGAAAAGCAGTCCACTGAACTCAAGGATCTGAGCACCAAGAGTGAAACCGCCATCGACACCCTGCTCAAGCAGGCGCAGACGGACAAGGCACGCTACCAGGCCAGCATCAACGCCTACAAACAGTCCCGGGCCGATTTTACCGCCCACGGCAAGATACTGCTGGACGCCCTGTCCCCTTCGGTGCTGGAACATATCATCACTCAGGCCAAGAAGCGCATGTCCGGCTCGTGGACGACCATCGGGCTGAAAGAATCCATGAAAGAACTGTTCGATGACATCAATCAGCAGATGGAAATTGCTGGCAACCAGTCACAGGAAATGCGGCGGCTCATACGCACTATCTACCGCCGCTTCCAGTCGCGACACAACATGCGCCTGGGCGACCCCAAGATGCTGTCACTGATCAGCCACCAGGTCGAACTCAACCTGATTTACCAGGAAGCGGAAATTTACCGGAAAAGTCCCCGCACAGCACTGACTGAAAAACATTTCGCCATCAAGCGCTACTTTCATACCGTGGTGCGCCGCGTGGAACAGACCTTCCGCAACGCCCACAACGACTCGAAAGACTGGCTGGAAACCGCCCTCGATCCACTCACGGAGCAGGTACACGAGCACCGCAGCGTACTGTCACAACAGCTCTCGGACCTGAAACTGGCAGGGCGTTCCCGCACTACCGTACGCCAGCGCCTGGCAACGCTCAAGAAAGACACTGCCCAGCAGCAGATGCAGCTCAACACGC
>NZ_JBHNMF010000816.1:0-1312 GCF_048562965.1 Thiolapillus sp.
CTCAAACTGTTAAATATTGGCCAATTCAGCAAGGCTTCGAAATCTGGCGGGCAATACTCTGCCATGTGTTCCTGCCAACCGGCCTTGCCGTCCCTCGACAGGCGGGTAGGAAATGCTGCGATTATATTTTCCCCCACACTGTCAAAAAGCTGAGTTCTCCATCGATTCAAAATGTCTGATGATGCAGGGCTGCTTGCACTCGGACAGGATTTAATCGTAGCAGCGCAGTGCTTATCCACTGCCACATAAAGATCATCCAATGCATTGAGTATCCTGCGCAGATGCTCAAAGTCTTCACAGGCCGTTGCCAGCCGAATAACTCGCGGCAGATAGGTCGACAGATCAAAGAAATGGGGTAATACCAGTACATGCTGAATAAAGGCGCGGAAAAAGGCATGTCGATGGGCTTGCCAGGTTTCTGGAGGTAAATCACGCTCATAGGCCTCGAAATCACGCAGTTTGATGGCGAAGCCTGCACGCCGCATGGTCAATGCGCCCGTTTTTCGTAGATTATCCGCGGCCTCGCCATCTTTCTGAACGGCCGCCACCAGATCGGTACCAATCTGGCGAGCATCCATGGGTAAATTTGGCAATGCGCGCCATTCGCTGGCTCGTTGGTGAATCTGCCAGGCAATGGATTCGACTAATCTTTTGCCCTGCTCCCCTGAGAGCAAAAACACCTTGTTCTTGCTATTGGCAAACAGGATCTGGCTATCATTCAAATACGCTGGCTTGAACCTGACAGCTTCACGTTCCTTATCTTTCCAGTTCAGCAAGCCATCCGAACGGGCAAATAGCCATTCCCACAGATCTTCTGTTGAGTCGAATCCTGCTCCGTTCTCCATGACCAAAAGGAAATCATCGACATAGCGACCGTAATACAGAGGGGCTACCTGCTTTTCCATTAGCCTGTCCAGCTCGATCAGGGCCATGTTGGCAACAACCGCAGAGGCAGGCAAACCAACAGGCAAGCCCTTTCTTAATGGTGTTTTATCGGCCCACGCCTGTATTGCAGTAATAAACAAGCGGTGTAGTTTTGCTTCTTCATCCGTGAGCTCAAGATCAAACAAACGGTTAAACTCATCCTTTAGCATGAAGCCGGGATTCAGCTCATGGTAGAAACTGCTGACATCCGCCGTTACTGCAACAATCTTTTTATTGTCCTCAAGCGCGGTACGCATGGACTGGATACCATTGTCACGCCAGTCCCTGAATGGTTTGAGATAGGGTTTTAAGGAACCCAGTGAAAGTGGGTTAATCTCACCATCTTCACCACGGCGCAGACGGTTTCCATAAGACGATGCCGTCAGGT
>NZ_JBHNMF010000817.1:0-1310 GCF_048562965.1 Thiolapillus sp.
TGTCAAACAGCATCCAAAATTGACCAGTTATCAGCGTGCAATTTTGACCAGGCTAAGAGGCCTGATTGCGGTGTTTGAACCGGTAGGATTCATTGCCGGTTTCGATAATGTCGCAGTGATGGGTGATGCGGTCGAGCATGGCAGTCGTCATCTTGGCATCGGTAAAGACCTGCACCCATTCGGAGAAGGACAGATTGGTGGTGATGATCAGACTGGTGCGTTCATAGAGCTGGCTGACTAGGTGGAACAGCAAAGCACCGCCAGACTCCGGGAACGGCAGATACCCCAGTTCATCGAGGATCACCAGATCCACCTGTAACAGCTGGCGAATGATTTTGCCGGACTGGCCATTGGCCTTTTCCTGTTCCAGGCGACTCACCAGATCCACGACATTGAAGAAGCGAACCCGCTGGCCACGATGGATCACCGCTATACCCAGGGCCGTGGCCAGGTGGGTTTTCCCCGTGCCGGTACCGCCTACCAGGATGAGATTGTGGGCCTGTGATGTGAAGTGGCCTTCTGCCAGGGTTTCAAAGGTGGCCTGATCCACATTCGATTCCGCCCATTCAAAGCTGTCGAGTTCACGACGAATGGGAAAGCGGGCGATTCGCAGCTGATAATTGAGCGATCGAACCTGCCGGTCGACCCGTTCCGCCTCAATGAGCTTTTCCAGCCACATCACCGGGTCTTTGGCCTAGCGGGGACGTTCGCCCAGCAGTTCCTCGCAGGCGGCAGCCATGCCATAGAGCTTCAGTTGCTTGAGCGCGGGAATCAGTTCACTGGCCATGACGCACCTCCCTCAGGCGGTCATACCGGCTGCAGTTGGCTTGCGGCTCCTGTTGCAGGCGCAGGTGGCCGGGAACCGGGTTTTCTCTGACCGGCGGGGGGGCTTTGAGCCGATTGACGTGGTTGAGCACCACGGCGGCATTGAGGGTCTTGTGCTCCAGGGCCAGCTCACAGGCCACGCTCAGCAACTCGCTGCCATGGGTCTTCATGGCCAACAGGATCTCGACAAAGGCGCGGTCGCCTTTGTCCTGTTTGAGCAGATGATCCCTGACCTTGCGCACCGGTGAGGGCAGGTTCCACTGCACAAAGGGGGCGCCATTACGCAAGGCGCCGGGTTTGCGCTCCAGCACGGGCAGGTAATGCCAGGGATTGAGGATCTGCTGTTCCCGGCCAAAGCAGCGCGCATGGCAGGCCAGGGTCTTGCCTTCCTGAACGATCTTGATCCGGGTGGCCGTGGCACGCAGGAACACGCCCTGGCCCGCATGTTCCGCCGGTACACTGTAACGGTTCCGGTCATACCCGAC
>NZ_JBHNMF010000818.1:0-1309 GCF_048562965.1 Thiolapillus sp.
AAGGCTCTTCTCCGCTTTGATGAGTGAAAAAGGATACCAGATACCCAAGTAAGCTATTGATAGTATGAGGTCTCTAACCACTTCACCGCCAATATGGGGGTACCCCTGCCCACTGTATAGGGCTCTTCTTGAGCGTGCCAGTAAGGCCGTCAGGTGGCCGTGGTAGGCGCCCACAGTGGCCAGAGTTCTTCGGCGCGTAGATCTGGTATCATTTCTCTTGGGTGAGCTGCGTGTAGCCTCTCATCGTGCTCCTTTCCTTTCTTACTGGTCTTACTGGACTGAGTAAGCCATGATGCTATCGCGGCTTAGCCATCCACTCCAGATCAAATTACACTTAACGAGTTGAATCAAATCATGGCAACAGTAACACTGAAAAAAGACCTCGAAATCCACACCAACGGTGAACTTCCCGATGTGGGCGCCCAGGCACCAGATTTCAAACTGACCCGGGGCGACCTCACCACGGCCCGGCTCGGTGATTGGGCAAACAAGAAGATCGTACTGAACATCGTCCCCAGCCTCGACACTCCCACCTGTGCAGAGTCGGCCCGCAAGTTCAACGCGGCTTTCGCGAATCGCAAGGATGCGGAAGTCCTTGTGGTCTCTGCCGACCTGCCCTTCGCCCAGGGACGTTTCTGCAGCATCGAGGAACTCGAAAACGTCACACCCCTGTCGATGATGAAAGACAGGTCCTTCGCCGAAGACTACGGCGTTCTGTTCATCGATGGCCCCCTGCAAGGCTTGGCCGCGCGCGCCATCGTCATCATCGATGAAGCAGGCGCCGTCATGTACACACAACTGGTGCCGGAAACCGGCGATGAGCCAGACTATGATGCAGCCCTGAACGCTCTGAACGCCTGATCAGGGAGTGGAAGGGGTTAACGGGTGGCCATGGCGTTTTAGCGAATGATTCAATGTTACGGAACAGGGCTGGCAGATCATCATGGACAGCTACTTCCCTGAGCCAGATGTTGATGGAGCAAATCATACAGGCCCCTTCCGCCTGGATTAAATTGTTTATATTCAGATAATTAGCAATTTATTGCGCATCCCACTCACTCATCAAAGCGGAGAAGAGCCAACTAAAGTTACGGATTCAGGTATACAATCAAGAAGTTATTCTGTATTTTCTAAGCTCCGAAACTTTAAGTGGCTCATGGAAAAACTGAACAACCGTCCCCGAAAACTCCTGGGCCAGAAAACACCCAAATCAGGTATTCTTCGGGAACAATCCAGCCGTTGCACTTGTTGAGTTGAATTCGCGGAGAACGAAAATGTCGAAAATCCTATGTAAACGCATCATCATGCT
>NZ_JBHNMF010000819.1:0-1308 GCF_048562965.1 Thiolapillus sp.
CCGCGTTCGGAGGCCTACTTTGTTTTCCCTCTGGCGCAAGGCACGCCGGGAAAACAGTGCGGCCTCGCGGCTACTGGGGACTACCAGCCTTCGCTTCGCTCTCCATGGCTGGCAGCGGATGCACTTCCCGTTTTCCTGTAGCGAAGCTCAGGTTTTCCCGGCAAAAGCTGCTATACATCGCTCACGGAGCAGCTACGTTGCCGCCCCCATTGGTGCAGGACGAAGTAGCAGAGGCAAACCCTATGGCCTTGTTGTCAGCACAAAGTCCGGAAGAACCAATTGCAGTGGTGATGGTATTGGTGCCAGATCCGGACAGGGTGTTGCCACGCAACAGACCACCTTTTCCAGTAAAGGTTATCGGTATTTCAAGCCCACCTCCTGTGGTTACAAGACCGGATATGCGATTGTTTGAGACCTCACCTGCCGTACTCCAGGCGCGAATTCCGTAGGACCTTCCACCACTTGGTGAGAAGATATCGTAGATATCATTGTCCAGTATCTGCGACCCCGGACAGTCACTCCTGACACTGATACCATATATATGGCTATAGCCGGGTCGAGTCGTTCCACCAATATGGTAGATCTGATTGTGGGCGATCAATACATTATCACTGCCGTTCCACATATCGATACCAGACCCATAGTTACTCATTGTGCGCAGATAGGTAACCTGGGCACCGTCACAATTGTTGAGCAACACGCCCCAGAAATACCCCTTGATGGATCCGTTGGTGATAACCACATCCTTCTGACCCATACAAAGGATACCCATCTGAGCGGTATTGCTACCCACGCTGCTGCCGTCTACCAGATAACCATTCAGGTTCAGGACGACGTCATTTGCACTAATGGTTATCGCTGTGAGTCCCGACGAAATATTTTCTGTCAGGCAGTAAACCCCAGATGAAGTAATGGTCAAAGGAATGTCTGACTGCGTAATTTCAGTGCAATTCCCCTGTCCACCCGCTGCTGTATTCTGTATTGAACCATCAGGAAAGGTTATACCTGTGGAACTCAATTCCAGGCCAGCGGCTTGCACTGTTGCAAATACTGATCCGCCAACAAGCAGAAACACCAGATACATGATTGTTTTCATTCTCTATTCCTCACCGTTGATCAACATAACGCAGATTGAGAAAACTGCCTGCGCAACCCGCTTGCCAAAAAAGGAAGTTGCTCCAGGTGAAAAAACATCAGCAACTTCGGCAAAAGATTCAACCTGAATTCAGGCAACAATGCCTTGCTGAATCAAGCCAAGCAACCTCTACCCAGCAGTTCATATTCAGTACGTCTATGTTATGGAGCTAG
>NZ_JBHNMF010000820.1:0-1308 GCF_048562965.1 Thiolapillus sp.
AGCCTTGTCCAATATGAAATGAGTCTGAACGTAGGTCTTATTTCCAGTATGAGGTGAGTCTGAAATAAGCTGAATTTTTTGGTGATTTGTTCATGATGGGAGCATGAAAGCCATCATGAAAACAGAAGAATTGACCACAATTGAACACCTGTCCAACTTTTTGGAAGGAACCCAAGCGGTTGCTTTTACCATCAGTAGCGACAAGGACAAGCGTTATCGCTGGTTACAGAGGGAACTGGTTCGTTTTGACTATCTGTCTCTGAATAAACCAGACAAAGGCATTGTCATCCGCTATTTGCTCAAGGTAACGGGTTATTCTCGTCAACAATTAACGCGCTTGATTGCCCAGTACCGAAAGACAGGCCGGTTGAGCCGTCAGCAACGAACAACGGCGGGTTTCAAGCGCCGCTACACCGATCGTGACATCCGGCTACTGGCAGAAATGGATGAACCCCATGACACGCCTTGTGGACATGCCATTAAAAAGCTGTGTGAGCGTGCCTATCAGGTGTTTGGGCAATCAGACTATGAAACCCTGGCCGGCATCTCTGTTAGCCATCTTTACAATCTAAGGCAATCCAATGCCTATCAACGGCAGCGCCGAACCTTTGAGAAAACACGCCCCAAGTCATCCACGATTGGCGAACGTCGCAAACCCTGTTCAAATGGTCAGCCTGGCTATATCCGCATCGATACGGTGCATCAAGGTGACTTGGACAAGCAGAAAGGGGTTTATCACATCAATGCGGTCGATGAAGTAACCCAGTTCGAAGTGGTCTGCTGCATTGAGCGTATCAGTGAACGTTACCTGATTCCTGCGCTGGAACAGTTACTGGAAACCTTTCCTTTTGTGGTTCAGGGCTTTCATTCCGATAACGGTTCTGAATATATCAACCGGAAAGTGGCCAAGCTACTGGAAAAGCTCCGTATCGAGTTCACCAAATCCCGCCCCCGACACAGTAATGACAATGCCCTGGCAGAAAGCAAGAACGGAGCCGTGGTCAGGAAGCTGTTTGGATACGAACATATCCCGCAACGTTGGGCGCCTCAGATCAATGCCTTCAATCATGAATACCTCAATCCCTATCTCAACTACCACCGCCCCTGTTTTTTTCCAACAACAATCACGGATGCCAAGGGCAAGCAACGCAAGACCTATCCCTACACCAATATGATGACACCCTATGACAAGCTGAAATCCTTGCCCGATGCATCAAATTATTTGAAACCCGGCATCAGTTTTGACACACTGAACCAAGTCGCCCTGCAAATCAGCGACAATGAAGCGGCGGATCAGATGAAAAAGGC
>NZ_JBHNMF010000821.1:0-1304 GCF_048562965.1 Thiolapillus sp.
AATGAATCCTACCGGTTCAAACACCGCAATCAGGCCTCATAACCTGGTCAAAATTGCACGCTGATAACTGGTCAATTTTGGATGCTGTTTGACAGCCATGAACGCTTTCTCTCCCTCAGTTATCAAGTCGAATACTCAGTTTGGTTGGGCGGCGTTAGGAATGGGTGTAATTGGGTGAAATAATGGGTGTATTATTGGTTCATGCTGAGAACCGACACACTCCAGATCACCCCGGAGATCCTGAGCCTCATCGCCAAGATTGACGAGTTTAAGGGCGCCTGTCGCGCTCTGGGTACCCTTGCGCCCGATCGGCTGGCGGCCCTGCTGCGTGTGGCGACCATTGAGAGCATCGGTTCCTCCACCCGGATCGAGGGCAGCAAGCTGTCCGATCGCGAGGTGGAACACCTGCTGTCCAACCTGGAGATCAAATCTTTCGACACCCGCGACGAGCAGGAGGTGGCTGGCTATGCCGAGGTGATGGATCAGGTGTTTTCGTCCTGGCAGGACATTCCGTTCACCGAGAACCACATCAAGCAGTTGCATCAGATGCTGTTGCGCTACAGCGAGAAAGACACACGGCATCGCGGCAACTACAAGACCCACTCGAACAGTGTCGCCGCCTTCGATGAGAGCGGCGCCCAGATCGGCATCGTATTTCAGACGGCCACGCCGTTCGACACGCCCCGTCTGATGACGGAACTGGTGGACTGGGTGAACCAGGAGCGCGAAACCGGCCAATTACATCCGCTGCTGATTATCGCCATCTGCATCGTGGTGTTTCTGGAGATTCATCCCTTCCAGGACGGCAACGGGCGGCTTTCCCGTGTACTGACCACGCTCCTGCTCCTGCAGGCGGGCTACGCCTATGTGCCATACAGTTCGCTGGAAAGCGTGATCGAGCAGAGCAAGGAGGCCTACTACCTTGCGTTGCGCCAGACGCAGGGAACGATCCGTACCGAGGCGCCGGACTGGCAGCCGTGGCTGGTGTTCTTCCTTCGCTCATTAACCGAGCAGGTCGTGCGCCTCGAGAAGAAGGTCGAGCGCGAAAAGATCGTCATGTCGGCGCTGCCGGAGCTGTCACTGCAGATTGTCGAGTTTGCCCGAGAGCATGGCCGTGTCACTATGGGCGAAGTCATCAAGCTGACGGGCGCCAGTCGCAATACGCTGAAGCAGCACTTCCGGGCGCTGGTTGAGCGCGGCATTTTGGATCAGCACGGCAGTGGTCGTGGGGTCTGGTACGACCTGCGGTGATCCTGCCGGTGTTGGGAAGGTAGCGTTGCGAATAACTGTCAAGCCTCGGGAGG
>NZ_JBHNMF010000822.1:0-1296 GCF_048562965.1 Thiolapillus sp.
GCTTCTTGGCCAGGGTTTCGCGCCGGGCGTTGATCATGTGACTGGCTATGCGCCGGTCCTTGCACCAGGAGGGCAGCAGCCCCCATTGCAGATTAACGCCTTTGCGACCGCCATCGGCCAGCTGCACGACATTGAGTATCGACTGCCCCGGTGTTAATGTTGTAGCTGATCTCGTATTCGGAAAGGCCTGGCAGTTGAAAATGCGCGATGATTTCCTGTTGTGAAGCGAATAGATTGTAGCGACCACACATGCAAGATGCTCCCGGAACTTATCGATCTGGAAAAACAGTTCAAACCATCCACATTGACCCGGATCGTGGATCCCCGACTGGACCAGTTTAACATCGAACTGTGGATGAAGCGCGACGATTTACTGCATCCCATCATATCCGGAAACAAATGGCGGAAACTGAAATTTATTCTGCAGGATGTCCTGAGCGGCGGTTTCCATACCGTGGTCAGTATGGGCGGTGCGTACTCCAATCATCTCCATGCCCTGGCCTGCATTGGGCAGAAGCTGGACATCAAAACCATCGGCCTGGTGCGGGGGGAAGCGCCGGCGGTCTGGAACCCGACGCTGCGCGACCTCGAGCGCTGGGGCATGCAGCTGCGCTTCGTTTCCCGCGGCGCCTACCGGAAGCTGCGGGAATACCAGCGCCCAGATTCCCTGCCGGGTTTGACTCCCGGACAGTACTGGCTGCCCGAGGGCGGCTCTGTGAAACTTGCGCTGGCCGGGGTCGCCGAGGCCATCGCGGAGATCGATATGCCCTATGACACCATCTGCGTCCCCTGCGGCACGGGCACGACCCTGGCCGGCATCATCGGAGCGCTGCCGGCCAGAGCCACGGCGATCGGCTTTGCGGCATTGAAAAACGCCGGTTTTCTGCAGCAGGATGTCAGGCGATTTCTGGTCATGCCGGAGTTGCAGCAGCCGCGCTGGCATATCGAACAGCGCTATCATTTCGGCGGCTTCGGCAAAAGCGATGTCCGTCTTCAGACGTTTATCGATAATTTTATCCGCTGCACAGGGATACCCCTGGAACCCGTCTATACAGGAAAGATGCTGTATGGCATCTACGATTTGATCGAAAGGGGCTTTTTTCGCCCGGGACAGCGCATCGTCGTCCTGCATACCGGCGGCCTGCAGGGAAGCAGGGAGGAATGATGCAGAGAATCCTGGAACCGGAACTGATGGAGGAAGCCGCACAGGTCAAGGCCTATGCCGAAGCCGGCTTTAGCGAACCGCACGGACATTTTATCGAGCTGCTGAAAGCCGCCATCGATGATCCGGCTTTT
>NZ_JBHNMF010000823.1:0-1295 GCF_048562965.1 Thiolapillus sp.
GGTAGTGAATGACAAATTCTCCGCGGTCAATGGCGCGGCGCATATCCGTTTCCAGACGCAGACGCTGCACGGCAGTGGCGTGCATGTGCGCATCAAACACCACGGCATCGCCCGGTTCATCCAGTGACTTGGCGCGATACATGGCCAGGTCGGCGTCCCTCAGTACCTGCTCCGGACTGTCATACTGATCTGAAGCCATGGCGATACCGATACTGACACTGGGGTAGATCACATTGCCCTGCACCTTGAATTTCCTGCGCAATAACTGGTGAATACGCTGCACAACCGATAGCGCGCATTCGGTGGTACCCACCTGGGTCAGCAAAACGGCAAACTCGTCACCGGAAAGGCGCGCCAGCGTATCACTGGGACGCAGTATGGTTTCGAGGCGGCGGGCAATCCCCACTAACAGGCGGTCTCCCACCGAATGGCCGAGGCTGTCGTTGACGTTCTTGAACCGGTCGATATCAAAATACAGCACTGCATATTGCTTGCTGCCGTCACGCTGGTGCTGGCGTATAGCCTGATCCAGCCTGTCCATGAACAGGGAGCGGTTGGGCAAATCCATAAGACCATCATGCAGCGCGTCATGGAGCAACTGCTGTTCGGCTCGCCTGCGCTCGGTGATATCGGCCATGGAACCGGCCATGCGGTAGCATTTATCCCTGGCATCACAAATTGCCTGGCCACGCACCAGCATCCAGCGATATTCGCCTTCTTCGTGCATGACCCTGTGCTCATATTCAAAATGTGTCTGCACATCCCTGAAATGTGCCTGCAATGCGGCCTGCAGAGGTGGAAGATCGTCCGGATGCACACGATCGAACCAATGATCGATGTGTGCAGTCACGTTTTCCTGAAAAACACCGACGAGATCCTGCCAGCGGGGGGAAAAATAAGCCTCACCCGTCCTGATGTTCCAGTCCCAGATGCCCTCGCTGGCGCCTGCCACCGCCAGTGCATAGCGTTCCTCGCTTTCCCTGAGCGCGGCATCGGATTTCTGTCTCTCGATAGCATAGCGGATGGATTTGTTCAGCAAAGCCGTGTCCACTTCCTTCTTTATCAGATAGTCCTGCGCACCTTCGCGCACGGCCCTTGTCGCCAGTTCATCATCCATAAAGTTGGTCAGAATGATCACAGGCACATCCGGAGCCAGCGAATGCAGACGCTCGAAACCGCCCAGGCCTTCGCAGTCCGGCAGATGCAGATCGAGCAGAATAATGTCCGGCAGGTCATTGTTGTAAAGGCTGTCCACTGCCTGGTTCAGGGTAGGAACATGTACCATGTCATAACGT
>NZ_JBHNMF010000824.1:0-1292 GCF_048562965.1 Thiolapillus sp.
GCACCGGATTTCTCATCGTCTTTTTTCGGTTTTTCAATTGAATTTCAATGACTTGGCATTTATAGACGGGAACTAGTTACATTACTCACTTAAATCAATTGGAACAGCTGGAATCTGTAGGATTTGACCGGGAATCTGTTCTGGCTTTCGACCTGTCCGGTAAAAAAATCGAAAATGGCACCAAGGATGATTCCATTTTTTACCTGGCGAGAAAGCACGCAATGGAAGAAGGTTAAGGCCGGTTTATCACGGGTTTCTGCTCCGTTTATTTCAGGGCAGAAACAAAGGAACTTACCTCCTCACGGTATTCTTCGATGATCTGCGGTACATTTTCCGAGTTGATGTTCAATGCCTGGCAGGCGGGAATCCGGTCGTAGTCCGTTTCTTCTGTGGCGGTGTTGTTGGCTTCCCTGGCAAGCAGAATGGCGCAAATCAGTATGTCACGCAGCTCGTCGATGTCTTCGTCCCTTGCCAGTTCGATTTCATCCTGTCTTTCAATTGCGGTGGATATGCTCTCGGGGAAACCCCCCGCCATGGAAAGGATGTAGTAGGTGCCGATATTGTGCAACAGGCCCGCCAGCATGGCATTGTGCTTTTCCTCGCGCAGACCGGCCCGAATGGCGAGCAGATAGCTGTAGGCGGCGACCTTGACGGACTCCATGCGGGTTTTGTTGAGCAGATATTCCAGGCTGGAACCCTTGGGCGCCTTGAACACGTCCTTGGTGGCAAGCGTGACCGTGGCGCTGTTTACCGCCGACAGACCCAGCCGGGAAACGGCAATATTCAGATCCGTCACCTTTATGCCGGAGCGGTTGAGCAGTGCGGAATTGGCGAGCAGCAATATGCGTACGCACAGATCAGGCGCAGCCACGACGATTCGGCTGACGTCCTGCAGGGACACGTCCGGGTCGTGAATGGTTCGTATGATGCGGGCATAGATGTCGGGAAAAGGCGGCAAATCAATCTCACGAGATGCAAGTTTTCTGGTCAGGTCCTGGAGAAAACAGAATTCTCTTTCCTGCAAATTTTGGTCCACATGCTGTTGTTGCATTCTTGGCGGTCCTTATGAATAAACGACATCCTACTGTTCGACCGGAACGCCAGAATCTTAACCCGGAAATTGCACCAGGCCGCTGGATTTATTCGATAACTCAATACAGTACAATGGGTTATGCGTATATTGGCAAAATACAAAGTGTTACCAAGCCTCGCTCTCAAGCGTGTCTTCGGCCTCGTGATAGATTTTGGGACATCCCAGTCCCCAAAATCGACTCGGCCTTTGACAACCTATT
>NZ_JBHNMF010000825.1:0-1289 GCF_048562965.1 Thiolapillus sp.
TGGTATCGCAGGGCAACAGTTGAAATTGCCTGGAAAATTTTCAGGGTCATGATGATTGACTTTTTCGGCAGTATTTTGTGGTACAAAGCGCAAAAACAAGGTTGGAAACTGTATTTTTTAAGGTGATTATGTCCAAAGCTCAGCAGGCTCATCTGGTGAGCCAGTGGTGTAGGCAGAATGAATTCCATCCACAACCACCGGAGTTCTGCCATGTCGATCAATCCGATTCAGTTTCAGCGAGGCCTGTCGTTGCCTGATTTCCTGTCTCAGTATGGTACTGAAGCCCTGTGTGAATCGGCGCTGGAGAAGGTACGCTGGCGTGACGGTTTTCGGTGCCCACAATGGGGACACGACCACTGCACCGTATTTCGCCGTGGACAGCAGCCTCTGTATCAGTGCAGCGCCTGCCATCATCAGACTTCCCTTCGGGTGGGCACTCTCTTCCAGGCCAGCAAGCTGCCGCTGACCACCTGGTTTCTGGCCATATATCTGATCACTCAGGCCAAGAACGGGGTGTCGGCTCTGGCGCTGATGCGAAGCCTGGGGATCTCCTGGCGGGCGGCCTGGCGTCTCAAGCACAAGATCCTCCGGGCCATGCAGGAACGGGAAGCGGACAGGGTTCTGAGAGGCCGGGTGGAAGTCGATGACGCCTACCTGGGCGGAACTCGCAGCGGCAAGCGGGGCCGAGGGGCCGCCGGAAAGAGGCCCTTCGTGATTGCCGTGGAAACCCGTCCGGACCCGGAAGGCGGGTTGCCCCATCCTGTTTACGTCCGCTTCGATCCCCTGCCGGGTTTTTGCCAGACAACCCTCGCGCCGCTGGGCGGAACAGGCATTGGATGTCGATACGTTGATGGTCTCCGATGGATTGGCCGGCTTCCTGGCTGCAGGAGCGCAGGTCACACATCATCAGCGGGTGGTGGTTCACCCGCGTAAGAGTTCGGAACTGGATTGTTTTCACTGGATTAACACCCTGCTGGGCAACCTCAAGAACTCCATTCGGGGAACCTGCCACGGGTTCAAAGTACGCAAATATGCGGCACGCTATCTTGCGGAAGCCCAGTACCGCTTCAACCGCCGATTCGATCTGCCATCCCTGGTGCCACGATTACTGTTTGCCTGCGTTCATACGCCGCCATGCACCGAGAAACAACTGAAGGCAGCTGAGCTTTGGACATAATCACCTTTTTTAATGCCATGCCGAATAATTTCAACAACGATTGCGCAATATTGGAAATATTCACACTGTTGGATGCGCCCTGACATTCGCGGCAAAAAGAGCTACAATAATC
>NZ_JBHNMF010000826.1:0-1282 GCF_048562965.1 Thiolapillus sp.
GCAAGGCGAGTTGTTCAGCAAGCCAGATCTGTGCCGGCACCGACTGCTCCAGCCATTGCTCGAGATCACTCGCATCGAACGCCCTGACGGCCTTCCAGTCGCCGGCCTCGTTCTTTTGTTTCTCCCACACCACCTTTCCAGGCCAGTTGCGAGGTGTCACGAAGACGAAAGTGCTGTTTGCCCGCTCGGAGAAATCAACCGATGCAAGCCGTGCGGTGTAATCGCTGTTCGCCTTTTGACCTGGATTCTGGTTGGTACCGAATTCCCAATAGGATCTCCCTTCAGGAACCCATGGGGTAGCGGCGCCCGCTTCGACGAAACCATCAGAGCCCTTGCGTTGCGAATTATCATAGCCAGGGAAGTCGACCCGGCGGAGCTCTTCGCCTGTTGAGTGCACTAACTTCCGCAGAAGGACGGGAAGATGGGCACGAGCATCAAGCTGGCTGCCAGCCCACTTTTCTATCTGCCTAGCCTTGATGGAGAGGAAACCCGGAACGAAGGAGCGGACCGCTACCGCTTTTTCTTCTTTTTGCTGCACTTGTTGATCGTAAGTGGCTTGCATATTGAGCAGCTCTTCCCGGTCAGCGCCGAATGCCTTTTTCAGTCTGATCGCCATTTCGGAAGACAGCGCCGATTTCCCATTTAGGAAATTGGACAGAGCTGGCCTGCCAATGCCAAGCCGTTCAGCTGCCTCCTTTACTGACATCCCATCAGGGATAATGCTATTGCGGACGTAGACGCCGGGATGAATATAAATATTGTCTGCAGTTGCCACTGATCATGGCTCCATATGATTTAGTAATGTGTTGCGCTACACAATACACAATATGTGTGTAAGTGTCAAACAATCGGCACTCTTGCGTCCCCGCCGTTGCCCTTGCCTGTGTTCCCTTTGCGAGCGATACGCAGCGACTGCGGGTCTAAATGCTCAAGGCCGACTGTTAATGGCCATTTATTCTGCCCCCCCCTACGGCCAACAATTTTGGCTCACCCCAAGGGGCATTCCGGGCCATAAGGCCGTACGCTTACTGTCGTTTTTCAAGGCATGCGACAGGTGGCACATTTGAAGGAGTGGGTTATGATTCACAAGATCAAGGCACTACACGACAACGGAGCAGGACCGAGCATTCGGGCGATCGCCCGGGAACCAGGGATTTCCTCGTTTTCGATATAGAGATCCGATTTCGGGTCCGCCAGGCGTTGGCGAATCAGATTCCGCACGAATGATGCACCACCGCTGCCAGCCATGGAGAGCGAAGCGAAGGCTGGCAGTCCCCAGTAG
>NZ_JBHNMF010000827.1:0-1281 GCF_048562965.1 Thiolapillus sp.
ACCGGAACCTTTCATTCTGTAAGCCTTAAGCATGTTCCCAGGTATCTTGCAGAGTTTGAGTATCGGTTCAACCGGCGGTATCGATTGGATGACATGATTGAGCGACTCGCCTACGTTGGCATCAGGACGCCTCCCATGCCGTATCGTTTCTTGCGAATGGCTGAGATTGGTGGGTAATCAAGAATAATTTTGAAGGGTACTTTCTCTATAAAGTCGAAAAAGCGCCCCTTCCTGACGCTAAATTGTATTGCTTGGCAAGGTCCACCTGCTTACGATCACGTTGAGCCTTGATCTCAGCACGAAGCTTTAGTGTGGTACGGGCTTGTGGATGGATGACCATGGCGTTATGCTTCCTCCGGGTTTTGCGTGAGCCAGTCGTTCAATATCTGGCGGGTTCGGAACAAAGGATAGCTCATTTTTGGAATATAATCACACGGGACACGACACGGCTGGGGCACAAATAGGTTGTCAAAGGCCGAGTTGATTTTGGGGCTGGGATGCCCCAAAATCTATCACGAGGCCGAAGACACGCTTGGGCTAGGCGATCAACGATGCCATGCGGGCCATCGAGCAAGAGGATCCCGACCTCAAAGACGTGCTGCCCAAGACCTACAACCGGCTGGAGAACGCCACCCTGGTGGAGCTGCTCAAGCTGATGGGCTCCATTTTCATGGACATTGAGGGCGACGCCTTCGGCAGGATCTACAAATACTTCCTCGGCAAATTCGCCATGACCGAGGGGTAGAAGGGCGGCGAGTTCTACACTCCCACCAGCATCGTCGAGATCATCGAGCCCTGTCTAGGCAACGCGCGTACTTCCGACAAGTCAATCGACGACCGAGGCAGGCACGATCGTTTGGGAGGCCGACACAGCGGGTTTCGTAGTCACGGCAGGCTGGCAACGGCAAAGAAGTGTATGTTTTGGGTATTGGTTACTGATTTTCAGGAGACTGAAGTTTCACCATTATTTTCACTTCCCTGATCTTGCAAACTCAAGCCACCATGCGTAGCAGAAGGGAGACGAAAGTATTTTGCCGGCATTTCTCCCGGTCTGGCCAAAGTCTGAGAAAATCCTCAGATAGCGCGGCATCGGCAATCAGTCTCCGGACATCGGAAAAGGCAAAACTGGTACGCCCTTTGACCACATGGCGCCGTTGGGGATCTGCCTTGATGCGATCGGCATAGATCCCGGTAATGGTCGTCGCCATCATACAGAAGTTCAGATGATTGATCACCGCATGTGCATTGCGCGTCTGGCTTTTGGCGCTGCCGATCTCCTGC
>NZ_JBHNMF010000828.1:0-1275 GCF_048562965.1 Thiolapillus sp.
CAGGAGAAGCGGAAACAGGCGGCAAGGTTTGATCATGCATGTCCTCCAGCAGCAGGGGCCGGTCTGTTGTTTCGTCGATAATATCCGGAACGCAAAAGATAACGATTCGCAATACTATATACCTAGAGTTTAGAGTAAGCAACATCCCCCTGTGTCAGCATAGTTGTCCGCTCACCTTGGTGAGCAATATTTCCTAATCAGGGAGCGGAAGGTGAAGCTACAGTGGCAAGATATAGCCAGGAATTCAAAGAGAAGATTGTTCAGAAGATGATGCCGCCCAATGCGCAAAGTATCGCCCAGATCCATCGGGATACCGGGGTCTCTGAACCCACGCTGTATAATTGGCGAAATCAGTATAAAAACGCAGGTAGAGCCGTGCCGGCAGATCCATCCAATCCAGAAAATTGGTCAGCTGAGGACAAGTTGGCCGTTGTTATAGAAACAGCCTGCTTGAATGAGCAGGCATTGTCTGAGTATTGCCGCAAGAAAGGACTATATGTCGAACAGATCAATCGCTGGAAGGAACTGGCCTTGGGTGGCTATGAGGCGCGAGGGCGTTTGTCAGCCAATGAACGTCGAGAGCTTAAGCAGACGAAAAAACAGAAGCGCCAGATAGAAAAGGAGCTTAAGCGCAAAGAGAAAGCGTTGGCGGAGACAGCTGCACTTTTGGTGCTGTCAAAAAAGTGCAATGCCATCTGGGGGGGAAAAGAGGACGATTGATTTCCTCTGAAAACCGTCAGATGGCGATGAAACTGATTGATGAAGCAATGATTGCGGGAGCACGTCAAGTCCAAGCGTGCCAACTCATGGGTATTGATGCACGCACACTACGGCGTTGGCAAAAACAGCTACTTGCTTCTCAGGAAGTGCAGGATCAACGCAAAACAGCGGCGGCTGGTCGAGTGCCTGCCAACAAGCTCAGTGAAACAGAGAAAGAGCGGATTATTGAGGTGTGTAATCTTCCTGAATACAAGAGCTTGCCTCCCTCTCAGATCGTTCCTATGCTAGCAGATAAAGGGGAATATATTGTGTCAGAATCCAGCTTTTATCGCATCCTGAGTGCGGTTAACCAGGTCAATCGCAGAGGACGTGCCCAGATGCCAAAGAACAGCATGAAGCCGAAAGGCTACAACGCAACAGGTCCCAATCAGGTCTGGAGTTGGGACATTAGTGTGCCGCAGCAAGCTGCGGGAGAGATGAGGGATTATGGCCCCTCGTCATCGGCATGCAGGTGCTGGTGACAAACCGCCTTATGCGGCGACGGTCAAAAGCCGT
>NZ_JBHNMF010000829.1:0-1275 GCF_048562965.1 Thiolapillus sp.
TTTGATACCAACCCGACAATATGGGCGCTTTCCACGTTAAACATGTTTTTCCGTGGTGATGGTAAAGGCCACATGGAAAATGGTAGCTGTTTCGATAGCCACAATCGCGCATTAATTGACGAAAAATATACACGCGCCTATCTAAATCCGCCCTTTTCACAGGATGAAGAACCGGAACGTATGTTTATCCATACGGCCATGGATGCGTTAGAACCTGATGGGATACTAGCAGCCGTTGTTTATGCAGGAATATTCGCGGATGACGAACACCGCGCATGGCGGGAGAGTTTCTTGCGCGAGCATACATTGCTCGGCATGATCAGCCTGCCAGAAGATATTTTCTATCCGACCGCTGCCCCCACATCCATTATGATTGCGGCCGCGCAAATTCCGCATGGAAACAAGAAAGTATTTATGTCCAGGATATGGAACGACGGATATGAAAAACTCAAAGGAAGGCGTGTACCTGTGCCTGGTGGACAACTGTCTGAAGTTGCCTCAGCGTTCCATACTTTCCTGAAGAACAAGCCAATCAAGTCGCAGATTTGCACAACGATTGACGGCAATATGATGGCTAATGGCGAAGAGTGGAGCCCACAGTTATGGTTGCCTCAACCACAAGCAAGCCAGGCTGAAGTTAAAGCTGCGCAGGAAAATGTGCTCCAGTCCATATTTCGTTGTGTCGCCCATCACCCGGATATGGCTGATGTGGTACTGCCAAACTTCGGTAATCAATATTCCAAATTGCCACCACTTCCAACCAATAAGGAAGAACCCCTGTCATTTTTCTTTGATATACAAAACGGCAAATCTAGCGGTATCAAGAATTATCAGGAGGGCGCTACGCCATACGTTTCAAGTGGTGACGCTACTAATTCTGTTATCGGTATGACTACTGGCCCAGGTGCTGAGATATTCAAGACTGGGGCAATTACACTTACCGCTTTTGGCAACGCTGCACTTCAGCCTTGGCCATTCCTGGCGCGTGGGAACGGTGGGAGTTCAGTCCGCGTCCTTATTCCAAAATTTAATATGTCAGTACGTGAGCTTATTTGGTTCTGCGCGCAACTGAATATGCAGCGGTGGCGTTTTTTCTACGCACGCATGGCGATTAAAGGCAGGATTTCGGAAAGCAATTTTAAATTCAAAAGCCCTAAAAGAAGACTGCCGGATAACGCCAATAATATTGCGAAAAAACTTAAGAAGTTTAGGCAAACCCTAAAAACTGAAAGCAAGCTCTGGTAGCTTACTCCGACGCTAAGGCCTTAATATTTG
>NZ_JBHNMF010000830.1:0-1270 GCF_048562965.1 Thiolapillus sp.
AGCAGCTTTGGATGAGAATTTTGCCAGGGTTTGCCCCAAACCCGGCAATCCCCCCGGAAATTCTCTGGTCACTGTGCTGCTGCGCATGGTGGCTTGAATAATTTCTGGGAAACTTCAGTTTCTCATTTACGGATACCTTCGACGGAGAGATAGACATGGATATCTTCGGCGGCATCACCAAGGATCTTCGCTTCTTTCATGTTCCAGTCCGACAAATGCAGGACTGTCTCACCCTGAAATCCACGGCGATAACCGCCCCAGGGATCCGGCCCATGGCTCACGTCGCTCACGTCGATGGCAACTTCCCGGGTGATACCCCGCAAGGTGAAATTGCCCCGCAACACGGCCTTGCCTTCGCCTTTCTGTTCCCAGCCGGTGCTCACGAAACTTGCCCTGGGATACTTGTCTGTATCGAAAAACAGCTTGCTGCGCAGGTGCTTGTCGCGCTCGGCATGATTGCTGTCGAGGCTGGAAACGTCGATGGTGACTTCGACCCGGTTTTTCCCGGGATGCTTCTCATCGTAGCTGAACTCGCCCTCGAAACGGTTGAACCTGCCCAGCAGCCAGCTGTATCCCAGGTGCTTGATCCTGAATTCGATGAAGGCGTGCATGCCTTTTGTGTCGATAACATAGTCTGTAGCCGCGACCGCAGCAGCGGATACCATCAGTGATGCACTCATGAGAGCCGCAGGAATTGCTTTTTTGATCATGATCTAGTTCCTTTGTCCGGGCGCAAAACCCAACATGCGCGTAAGTATGGCGTCTTTGTCGATGAACTGATGCTTCAGCGCCCCAGCGACATGCAATGCCAGCATGAAGGCGAGGAGCCAGGTGATAAAATAATGCACTGCTCCGGCCCGGTCTTCCAGGTTGGCACCGCTGGTCAATGCAGGTATATCAAACCAACCGAACACCTGCAGGGCATGGCCATCGGCCGTGGAAATCAGATAGCCGCTGACCACGATGGCCAGCAGCAGCACATAGAACAGCCGGTGCACCAGCCGCGCCAGTGGCTTCTCCCATGACCTGCCGCTCAGATCGGGCAGGGGATTGCTCCAGCGCCACAGCAGTCTCGCTGCCAGCAGTAAGGCCGTCAGCACACCCAGCCCACGATGCCATTCGGGTAGCGCCAGATACAGCGGATGATAATAACCTGAATCCGTGACTTCGGCAGCCACCTGAAAGTCGTTCGCCCGATGATAATCGCGTAAAATTGCAGTTCCAGTGATTTTCATGATTTCACCCAAGGGGTGAACTGCCAATGACATTC
>NZ_JBHNMF010000831.1:0-1270 GCF_048562965.1 Thiolapillus sp.
GACTTACGATTATGACCCAAGAACCTGCAGCCCTGTTCCATAGCCACTTTCACGAGCCCTGTTCCATGAAAACGATAACCCAAATCATCGTATTGTCCCTGCTGTTGCCGTTGTTTGGCTGTTCGACCAACCTGGCACGAAAGAATAATAAACTTGGTCCGCAGGTCCCCATTCCAGTGCCTGTAACGCCGGCTGCCTTGCTGGAACTGGAGAAACAGCACGCCATACATGACAGAACTGCTACGTTCAAAGGATACAGGAAATCTCTTTTTGAAAGTGGGCAGTATGTGTTCTCCGCCACCCGAAAACCCTATGTGCTGGGTTTTGCCCGTCAATATGCCGCCAGTCATCCTGACTGGTCACGGGTGACCAACAATGTTCTGGATGTCGCCAACATCGGCATGCACCTGTTCAGCAGCGGGCCGACCCTGGGGCCGCTGTGGCTGACCCTGGTCGACATCGATTCGCATATTATTGAGAAATCCAAGGAAGGCAAAACCATGCACATGCCATCGCTGACGATTTATGCGCCTTATCCTGACCTGAATCGTTTACCGGTGGATGAAGCGCTGGCCGAGGGTACGCGGCGGCTGGGTGAGCAACTGGTGAGCACGGAGCTGTGTCATTACCATACCTATCCGCGGGTGGGCGCTTACGGCCGGTTTATTCCAGGAATTATCCATCAGCGCGCGCTCATGTGCGGCCGGCCCAACCCCACCGTGCCCAGCGCCGCGGAGTTCGGCAATGCCTGGATCGAAACGCTCGTGCTTGATGAGAAAAATCCACTAAGCCAGCTGTTTGGTGTTGGTACCGTGGTATCGACCTTTCTCTGGCTGCCGGAATGGACGAATTACCCCATGGAAATTCAGCAAGCTTTCTATGATTATGTCTGGGAAGGCCCTGAATTCACAGCGGCTGTTGATGGTTTCAAGGTGCTGAAAACCGTGATGCCCGATGATGCTTATACAGTTATCACCGGACCGGACGGTGAGGGCAACTGGCGGGTGTTTGTCGCCCACCAGGATGTCATGGTGGCCTACCCGCCGCCCTGGGCGACCATCAAAAAGCCGCCGGAACAAGCCGCTCAGAAGGACCTCCGCTTCTAAAGCTGTTTTTTGGGTGTTTTCAATGGACAATTGCTGGCATTTTCTAATTATCATGAGCTTTTTGGAGGGCGCTTCCACATAGCCCCCGTCACCCCCTACTGGCCCCATCAGGCGGTAGTGGCCACCTACCGGCGGGTAACAGCCTTCAGGTTTTGGAGATAACA
>NZ_JBHNMF010000832.1:0-1268 GCF_048562965.1 Thiolapillus sp.
TCTGCGTTCTAAGAACGCAGATTTTTACTCATAATTGTACCATCCTGCACCGGATTTCTCATCGTCTTTTTTCGGTTTTTCAATTGAATTTCAATGACTTGGCATTTATAGACGGGAACTATTTCGGTTTTACCCGTAAAGAACTGCTGAAAAAACGGGTCATCGACCTGTCGGGAACTTACCAGACGGTCGAACAATGACGTATTTTTCTCCGCAAGCTGCGGGAAAAGGGAAGGATCACCATCGAGGACTGCGGTCACCACCGCAATGGAAAGCCTTATTACGTCGAGATAAACGCGCACTATGCACGCAATGAAGGGCAGGATTCCATTGTCGCCATTTACCGTGACATATCGGAAAGGAAGCAGTCAGAGCTTGCACTGCACGAAGCGAACCAGCGTTTTACGGCGGTGCTGGATGGTATCGATGCGGCCGTTTATGTGGCGGATATGGATACCTATGAAGTGCTCTATGTGAATCCCAAGATCAGGAACAGGGTCGGGGATGTCGTCGGTAAGAAATGCTGGCAAGCCATACGTCAGGGTCAGAGCGGTCCGTGTGAATTCTGTACCAATGGAAAACTGCTGGACAGGAAAGGGGAAACAGCCAGGACTTATACCTGGGATTATCACGATACAGCCAACAATCAATGGTTCCATTGTACGGACCGGGCTATTCCCTGGGACGATGGCCGCTATGTCCGTCTTGAAGTGGCGACCGATATTACGGACCGCATGCGGGATGAAAAAGCCCTGAAAAAAGCCCATCAGCAGCTGGAGCTGCTCGCCTACTATGATCCGCTGACCAAACTCGCCAACAGGAGACTTTTCATCGATCACCTGAGCCGCTCATTTGCCCGGGCAGACCGGAAGAAAACCAAACTGGCGGTCTGTTACCTCGATCTCGATGGTTTCAAGGAAGTAAACGACTCTCTGGGACATGAACTGGGAGACAAACTGCTGAAGCAGGTCAGTGAACGGCTGTTGAATACGCTCCGCGGTGAAGATCTGGTGGCGCGCTGGGGAGGGGATGAGTTCGCTCTGCTCATCAACGGCCAGCATGATGAGCAGACCTGTGCAACCACACTCGACCGCTTGAGCAGCGCACTCGCGGTGCCGTACGAACTGGATGGCTGCGTCTTCCACGTTACTGCCAGCATCGGCGTTACTGTGTATCCGCAGGACCAGGGCGATCCTGATACGCTATTGCGTCATGCAGACCAGGCCATGTACCTCGCCAAGCAGCGCGGCCGCAATCAATATTACTTC
>NZ_JBHNMF010000833.1:0-1267 GCF_048562965.1 Thiolapillus sp.
TGTTGGGTCAATAGCATAGACTCGGCGTACTATGATGTCAAGCCTCTACAGACATGAAAAAGCGATTGTAGATCCATCGAGGCAGGCTTGTACTCAGTCTTAGGGGTGAGTAGTTACCTTTCTGGCTTCATTACTGGAACAGCGGGGCGCGCCCACGGACAAATATCTGACCCAGGCACATATTCCCCTGGGCCTGAGGGAACAGCCCGATGCTGTCATCTCCGTAAAAAGTCTGATGACCTTTCTCGAAGCAGCCATCGAAGACACGGACTGGCAGCTGTTGGGTTATGAAGCAGGCGGCACACCACTGCACAGCCATGGACCCATCGGGCCATATATTCTGAGTGCAACTACCCTTTACCAGGCCGCGCAACGTCTGGTCATCAGCGCCCGCAGGGAAACCAGCATCACGGACAACCATCTGGCATTCGAAGGCGGCACGGCCTGGATCTGCATGACGCCCTTGCTGGGCACCAGCGATCAGAAACAGCAAGTGGAACTTTACAACCTGCGTATCCTGTTGCAATTGGCACGCAGCGCCCTGGGCACAAACTGGAGGCCTGAAAGAGTACGCCTGTGTGCTACCGCCGAAGCTACACTGAAGACCCATCCTGAACTGGAACAGCTCAACATCGAGTTCGACGCCACCACCACCGCCATTGCCATTCCCATGGAACAACTGGCGGCTCCCATACACAAGGATGACATGCACCTGCTGAATGCAAGTGGCGCCCCGCTGCTCGATGACGGCATGATCACCCTGGATACAATGAATGCGCTGCGCCAACTCATCGAAACCTATCTGCCCTACAACCCGACCCTGGAGACGCTCTCGCGCCTTACCGGCATCAGCAAGCGCAGCCTGCAGCGTTTTCTCCACTCCAGGGGCACCAGTTTTTCCCGTCTGGTGGAACAGGTGATCTTCTGCCGGGCCATCGAACTCATGGCGGATCCTGGACTGCGTTTGCGCGAGATCGCCCAGGCTGTGGGCTACAGCGAACTTTCCCACTTCAGTCGCGCCTTTCATCGCATGACCGGTCTGCCCCCCAGCACTTACCGATCCAAGACCCTGCAGTTGGTGCAGAAACCGGACCGGCATGACAAGGCAGCGGTACAGCAATGACTGGCAAACCGCCGCTATTTACCATGGAGAACAACCAATGAAACAGACACTATTGACCCAACTTGCCGGTGGCACGCTGATCCTTGTCGCCGGCCTCGGCCTGGCCAATGCCGCCGATTGCCAGAAAAAATACTACAGCCCCGA
>NZ_JBHNMF010000834.1:0-1266 GCF_048562965.1 Thiolapillus sp.
CACCCAGGAAAAAACTGCCGCAGTTCAGTGTCAGCTGTTCCTGATTGGCACTCGCAAGCCGGGTACGCAGAAAGTGCGTAAGCAGCATGGCCTGGACATGGCGTTGTACAATGACTGGACTGTCTAGGGATACCTTGGGGGATGGCAGTACCGTATCAAACGCCCAGCGACTGTTACTGAAAACTGATTGATCATGGGGATTCGATTTACACAATGTCATAGCCAGGGAGCGGGATTCCTGACGGCGTCCTGCACGGCCTGCACGTTGCAGATAACTGGAAGGGTGTGGCGGTACATTGTTCATGGAAACCAGGCTGATGCCACCAATATCGATGCCCATCTCCATGGTGGTGGAACAAGAGAGCAAGTTGATGTCGCCCTCTTGAAAATCCTTTTCATATTTTTGCAGCCGATTGGCATCCTGCTGTGCCGAGTGCTCGGCCGTCTTGAAAAAGGGAGCCAGTTCGATGACTCGATCATTTACCACAGACCACAATCCCAAGTCTCGAAGCGACTGAAGTCCTTTCTCCTTTTTCAACCAGTCACGGGCTATTTGAATCCGCTCCAGCTCATCAGTGACATCACCAAAAGGTTTTGGGTACAAAGGAATAGAGTAAGACTGGCATGAGGCTGTTGCTTCGGTTGCTGTTCTTGGCAGATAAGGCGTGACTCCGTTCAATGTCGTATCCAAGAATCGGCGAGTCACTGGACAAACGAAGCCTTTGCTCATGGGAACAAAGGCGATCTCTTCCAGCGGCAGCCTTCTGCCATCTGCACCAACCTTTAACAATCCTTTGAAACATAAAGTATCCCATGCCGCCCTCAATACCACATCCACCCGGTCTGCACCCGTGGGTGTATCGAGGGCGGCATTGAGTACATAGGCCAACAAACGCACCAGCAGACTGCTGTTCTTGCCCCGACTGACACTGGGCCAACGACGCAATCCTTTGCCAACATGCTCTTGATCGTGAGGAACCAGCCAGTTCTGACCAAAGCGCATACCCAGCCAGTTTTTCCATTCCATCGGGAAATCGATAGAACCACCACCGCGCACAAAAAAATCCAGACAAATCTTTAAGAAATCACGCCAAGTTTGCAAATCAAAGCCTGATGCATGGGCAACTTGGCTTGGCACCTCTGAGATGGTATCCAGCGTGGGATAACAAATGGCCACCATCCCCATGGTTTCCAGATTGTTGGCACGCTTGGGGCGGCGACCAAACTCCCGTACCAGAAACATCCTTGCCAAGGTGAAATCACCGG
>NZ_JBHNMF010000835.1:0-1264 GCF_048562965.1 Thiolapillus sp.
GTTGGGGATGCGTGCCATAGGTGTTTTCCTCTCAAAACGTGTCAAGCCCTTTGCAGGATTTTTTTGCCATTGATTTTCGTGTCATTAGATTGTACGATTACCGGACATTCTAAAGCGAGAACGAAGGCTGTGCAACCCTTATGAACGAAAACCGGGTTTACACTATTGGACATACCGAGCAAAGAGGTGTGTGTATGTCCAAGAAGATCAATAAAGAACTGAGCAGTTTTGGCAAGCGTTTGGCCAAGCTGCGCAAGGCGGCTGGCTATACCCAACAGCAACTAGCCGATGAGATCAATGCAACGCGGCGGATGATTGCTTACTACGAGTCCGAGAGTCAGCATCCACCAGCAAATATGCTGGTGGATTTGGCAAAGGCTTTGAATGTCAGCGCCGATGCCCTGCTGGGGATTAAGCCTGTGGAGAATATGCCGGTCAGTAGTCGGCTGGAACGCCGGATCAGGCAAATTGAAAAGCTCAGCCCCAAACCTCGGCAACAAATCACGCAGTTGATCGATACCTTTGTGGAAGCTGAGCAGCTAAAGCAAAAAGCTAACGCCAACTGATAACGAGAGAGAAGACGATGGAACAGATTGCTAATTTACATATTGAGAAGTTACCCGAGGGCGTGTATCTCGCCACCTGTGAGAATATTCCCGGTCTTATCGCCCAAGGGCGCACCATTGCTGAGACCCTGGAGATTGCCCGCAATGTCGCCAAGAAGTTATTGGAGGCGCAAGCCGAACGGCATCAGCAGGCCAAGCTGGTATCGGTGCAGGATTCATTTGATTACCCGTTGATTCTGGGCACCTAATGGGCAGGCTGGCCGGGTTCAAATACCGGCAGATCATCAAGAAGATGAAGAAGCTGGGCTTTGCGTTTGACCGCCAGGCCGCCGGGTCTCATGAGATCTGGTTCAACTCGGCAACGGACAAATACACCACCATTCCCAATCATCCAGGCGATATGCCAGAAGGGACATTAAGAGCTATTCTTAGGCAAGCAGGAGTTACGGTTGAGGCGTTTTTAGATGCTTAGCAACAAAACCCCGCAATGTGCGGGATTCGTTGTTCTACTCCACGTAATCCTCAAACTCCCACTTCCCTAATCGGGATACTTTTTCTGCAACTTCATTCCAGTTTTCACCAGAACAATCCCGCAAGAAATCTTTGATGGCACCGACAATTCTTTGGTAGTTGTACCCACGAACAATCAGATGATGGCGGCAAATAACAACCTCATCTATGCCGTAAGTTTCCTCTAA
>NZ_JBHNMF010000836.1:0-1264 GCF_048562965.1 Thiolapillus sp.
CACCCTATGAATATCCTTCGCGCCATTGGGAGTTGGATGAAAACGGTCAGCCAACACAAAAAATCGTTGAAAAACGGCGCCTTGCAGAATTCATAACACCCATCCCAAAGCCAAAAAAGCGCAAAGGGACTCCTAAGCAGGAACAGCTGCTATTCGACGAAGGAGAAGGTTTATCAACGGATGAACAGCAGTACGATCACACGGCCATCATCAACGGTGTTCGGCGGGAAGTAGATAAATGGCGTAGTCTTCCCAATTCCAATGACTGGAAAGTAACACCGGAAACTGCTCGTTTGTTGCAACACTGGCGGCATCACAATTTCAGCGGCATTCGCCCATTCTTCTGCCAGGTGGAAGCTGTCGAAACCGCTATCTGGCTGACAGAGGTAGCTCCTCACACTGGAAAAACCGGCAAAGCTTTTCTTGATCACCTGGTCAATGCGAATAACGATGCTAACCCGGAGATTATGCGGCTAGCTCTAAAGTTGGCCACTGGTGCTGGAAAGACAACAGTGATGGCCATGATCATCGCTTGGCAGACTATCAATTCGGTTCATCGTCCCCAGAGCAAGCGTTTTACCCGGGGGTTCCTGATCGTGGCTCCTGGGTTGACCATTCGTGATCGTCTTCGTGTACTCAAGCCCAACGATCCGGATAGCTACTATCTCAGCCGTGAACTGATTCCCGGCGATATGATGGGTGATTTGGAACGCGCCAAGATCGTCATTACTAACTATCATGCCTTCAAGCAACGTCAGCGCATGGAACTATCGAAAGGAGGCCGATCCTTACTTCAGGGGCGCGGGGAAGCGCTCAATACCCTCGAAACAGAAGGACAGATGATTCAGAGAGTAATGCCTGATCTGATGGGCATGAAAAATATCATGATGATCAACGATGAGGCACATCATTGTTACCGGGAAAAGCCTGAAGAAGATGATATTGCTTCACTGAAAGGAGATGAGAAAAAAGAAGCGCAGAAGAATAATGAGGCCGCTCGTTTGTGGATATCGGGTATTGAAGCCATCAATCGCAAACTCGGTGTTACACGTGTTATCGATCTTTCTGCCACGCCTTTTTTCCTCAGAGGTTCTGGTTACGCAGAGGGCACTCTATTTCCTTGGACCATGAGTGATTTTTCTCTCATGGATGCCATTGAATGTGGCATCGTCAAACTTCCCCGAGTTCCGGTGGCGGACAACATCCCCGGTGCCGATATGCCCATGTTCCGCACCTTATGGGAGCATATTCGTAAAGACATGCC
>NZ_JBHNMF010000837.1:0-1262 GCF_048562965.1 Thiolapillus sp.
CGCGGATCTGCAAATGCAACTGCAAACAATCAACGGCCGGCTGGAAGAATTGCGATACCGCATATCGAAAAAAGACGGCAATCTAGCGCAGCTAGAAGAACAGGCGCGACAGCTGGCAGACCGTGCGGCGGAACTGGAAATCCAAATTTCCGAGCACCAGGCTAGAACTGCCGAACTGGAAATCCAAATTTCCGAGCACCAGGCTAGAATTGCCGAACTGGAAAAACCGGATGATCTGGAGCTGGCCATGGGCGCCGCCGGAGAAATCAACAGCCTGACACTAAACGGTAAAAACGCACTCCATGATTCGGCAACACGGATAAAAATCGGTAGGGAAACGCTGTATCTGGCAGACACCCTCACGGTACCGGCTCACACCCTGACTGACGGATCAACAGTGTCGTCCGGACAGATACAGGGAGAAAACGGCATCATCTACTGGACCACTAAATCAATTATCGTACCGAGGACAAATTTCCACGTAACGCGCTGGGAATTCAGCAGTGACTCGGCGTTTGGAAACGTTGCACTCAGCGTTTATCTGGATCTGGATATAGGACAGTACCCACACCACAATGGGTTGATTGTGGGTGGCACCGGCCATCCAAACAGGCTGCTGATTACGGACCGGCCTGATCCGTCGGAGGGCGTGGCAATGGATCTGAGATCGCTTAAAAATGCCTCACGCATGGGTTGGGTTGGCAGCCCGGACATCTATCACGGGCGACGGGGTGAGATACTCGACCCGTCGATTCTCACCGGTGCCTATGCCGGATGGGGTCAGTACACACCAGATCAGAACCGCTATCCCGGGTCTCATGGCTACGGTCCCGCAGACATTGCTGTTGCCATGGGGGTGATGCTCAAACCCAGCGCGAAGCTCGCCGGTTTTGAGACGACAATCGTTGGCGCGCCCAACGGCAGCATCGAGTAAAAATTCCCGGCAGGAACGGTCCCGCCGGCATCAATCGTGGGCGTCGGAGGCGCTCACAGACGCCATGGATGCGATCGAGACGCTGCAACGGGCAATGGCGAGGCAACAGCAGATGGGGCCACTCTATCGATGGAGACGAGAAGGAAGTTCGCCATCATGCACATCCCCAAATGCGCAGGGACGGCGCTCGGTGAGCTGATCAGTATGGGCTACGGTGCGGGGACGATTGAGCGAGTGACTGCGGACCAACCGCCCCTGACAGCGTATAAAGCACCCGTCGTCATCGGGCATTGTGCGGTGGCCTAGCACGCATCGCTCACCGATCCCC
>NZ_JBHNMF010000838.1:0-1262 GCF_048562965.1 Thiolapillus sp.
CGCCTGGCCATAGGCCAGTTTTCGATACACCGCATCAAAGGCCTGCAGCGCTCGACAACTTCTGCCAAAACTTATCTTGATGGTGCGCGCTGTTTTGATGATACGTGCGGCAACATACATCGGTTCCTGCATCACGGTTCTGATCCGTCGCCTCTGTGCCTTGCTCCGCTTGGGTGACTTCGACCCCGGCAAGCCATTTTGTCCGATCCAGCGCAGAATATTATAGGCCAGCACGCTCAGGCCCAACACCAGGGCATTGGTAGCAAGTTTACCCGAAGGCAGGCGCTCGATATCCCTGTCCGTTTTGAATTCACTGTGGAACTGTTCCGAGGCGCCATGATCCGCATAAAGCTGTATGACGTCTTCTTCACTGACGTCCAGGCTGGTCCACCAGCCTTCAAGATCAATCTCAGGAACCAGCAACCGTTGCCCGTGCTTGTCAATGGTTCTTTCAATGATCCGAATGACCCGACGCACCGAGTAATTATGACCCTTCCAATGCCGCGCGGTTTGTACACTGAACAGCGCAACCCGCTTGCCTTCCCGAGAATATATCCACTTCCCCTTCTGTTCCGCAATGGCAAGCCAGTCCGCCTTATCCTGCCTGCGCGGGTTCCACTTGTTGATGAGAAAATCCACCACTGGCAGATCTTCATGCGCTTCGTTATGCGCCAGCACGACCTCAATGTTCTCAATGGCATCGTTGCCACCGTCGAGCCTCAGCAACAAGGGCTGGGCTGCGATCTTTTGGGCATCCCGCAATGCCCGGGCCAACAAGGCCGGCGTGTCTTTCTGGCAGTGCTGCTTGCCTTCACGAAGTTCAAAGCCGATACAGTAGCCTTCCTGGCCCAGGTAAACCGCCATGGGCGCATACCCATCATGTCCCTTGTAGGTCCTCGATACCCCTTCCTTGTGACTGCCTGAATTATCCATGGGCGTGACATCGGCATCGACCGGCATATGGCCGGTGGACAAGGGTCGCAGAGCAGGCTGGATATTGCTCAGAAAATCCCGACTGGCTTTTTCTACAATGGGGAGAAAACTAATGGCATGTTTATCCATGCGTTGGCGCAACGTCGCTTCCCCAGGTATCTCATCGATATCCATCGCGCTGGTGAAATAGAACTCGCTCTCTATACCATTGATCGCTTGACCAATCAAAGACAGGCCACTGTGGCTGATGATATCGGCGCTGGATTGTTCGATGATGAAACGTTTCATTGCTTCACCTGCTGGGTGATGTTTCATAAGCCCACATTTTA
>NZ_JBHNMF010000839.1:0-1262 GCF_048562965.1 Thiolapillus sp.
ATGACTGGACGCCGCGTTTGGATGCCTACTTTGCTTCCCCTCTGGCGCTATGCGCACGACGGGTAAGCAGTGCGGCCTCGCGGCTACTGGGGTCTACCAGCCTTCGCTTCGCTCTCCATGCCTAGCAGCGGACGCTTTCCGTCCTTGGAATGGTGCCGTTTCTGTCAGTGTGACAATCAACCCGTGAGGTGTGGAAATAATGATGAAAAAAACCACCAAAAAAAAACCACCAACCAAGGCCATTAAAAGCCCGCAAATGGATTTGTTTCAGCAGTTTGTGACCAATGACCCCGAGAGCGTATCCAACACGGTAGAACTTTGGGAGAGTATCCCCAAGTATTTTTTTACCCCGCAGCAGGCCGAGAAGCTACGCACCGCCGAGGGCTTGGCAAAACCCTACGAGCAGCCTTACAAATTTCGGGGTATTGACTGCACCTTGAGCATTCAACCCGCGTTACTAAAGCAAGAGGATGGCAACTATAAGGCTTTTTTCCCGAACGTGACCGAAGAACTGGTGGAAGAAGCCTTGAAAAAAATCCTTACCGATCAGAATTTCGGCATACATGACCCAGCCAATACCGAAACGTGGGTTAAGTTCACCTTGCGCATGGTGCAAAAGGAACTCAAGAAGTGGGGAAAAACCCGCAGCCTTGACCAGATCAAGCAGGCTATCGAGGTGATGAGCCTATCAATGTTGACGTTATCGAAGGGTAAAAAAGAGCTTTGGCGTGGGGCAATCCTGCAAGACCTTGTGACGGTTGACCGCGAAGAATGGCTTGAAGATCACAACGCCTTGCACGCGGCGCGCCTGCCCTTGTTCATATCCCACGCCATCGAAAACCTGGAATATCGGCAATACAACATTGACCGGCATTTAAGGCTGAAAACCCAGCTTGCTCGCTGGCTTTTCAAGCGCCTTGTGCACCGCTACAAGCAAGCTAGCATGATAGATAGCTATCATTTTCTCTACTCCACGGTCAAGGCGGAAAGCCGGCTTTTGGAAGGCAAGATCGAGCGCAACAATCGCTTGAAACTCAAGGCAGCGCTTGGCGAGCTTCAAGCAGCGGGGGCGCTGATGCGGATTGAGGTGCGAGAGATTAAGGAAGGGCGCAAGGTGGTAGATGCAGTCTACACCGTCTTTGCTTCACTGGACTTTAGAACCGAGCAAAAATCGGCCAATCTGGCGGCGAAGAACCGCCGCCTTGCGTTTGTGGATAAATCAAAATAGGGTGGTAGCTATGCCGTGCACTTCACCGGCTAGG
>NZ_JBHNMF010000840.1:0-1260 GCF_048562965.1 Thiolapillus sp.
ATGACTGGACGCCGCGTTCGGAGGCCTACTTTGTTTTCCCTCTGGCGCAAGGCACGCCGGGAAAACAGTGCGGCCTCGCGGCTACTGGGGTCTACCAGCCTTCGCTTCGCTCTCCATGGCTGGCAGCGGATGATATTCATGAAATACAACGTGAGCATGATGAACAACAAAGCCAGTGGGAACGTCAGATAGCGGTCGCTCAATACGCTTGCCTTGCTTGGCAACAGGGGTACATTCAGCACGGGGAAAATAGCCACAACGAAGGCAAGAAAGACAAGCGCTAATTTGCTTTTTTTCATCACGGCCGCCAGTATTGCGACTGCTACCAGAAAAACGGTCAACCATGTCCCAAAGTCCGTACTGCCCTAGGATCTGAACTCGTGTACAGGTGAAATGGTAAAAAAGGGAAAAATTACGATTTGCAGATAGTGGTAAAGCGCCTTCGCCAACAGCAGAAAATCGGACGATGCAGGAGATGCATCACTGGTGGAAACCAGATAGCCCAGCGCAAGATATCGCATGAAAACATATCCGAGGCCGCCCAGGAAAATCCCCGAATAGGTCGCCATGCGTGTTGAAAACCCACTAATTTTATCCCTGTATCCGCTCCAGTCCAGAAACAGGTGAAACAGCAATAAAGAAAACAAAAAGGAAGCAGCCATTTCTTTCGACATGGCAGCGAGAGAGTAGAAGAACAGCGCCAGGAAGAACTTGCTCCAGAACTTCCTGGCGCGCAAATCACAACGAATCAGCATCAGCAGAAAAAAGGTCACAAAAAGATCGAACTGCGCCGATATCCATACAGTACTTTCTATCAAAGCCGGGTGGCTGAGATACAACAGAGCTCCAGCCAAAGCATACACAGGTACTGTCTTCTCACCAGGGCTACTTGTGAGTATATTGATGATGGAATAGACCAGCAGTCCATTCAACAAGGCTACCAACAGACTGACGGCATGAAGCCAAATGGGGCGCCGACAACCAGCGCAACTCCGAATGAATGAGAGCCACCCCGAGTGGACGATAGTAGTTATCCAGATATGACGCTGTGGTAAACGCTTTTACCAGAAAATCTTCCTGAAGATACCAGCCATAGGAGAGCAGGTAGTGCTTGTCATCCCATACAAAGCCAAAGCCGGTAGCCTGACCATACAACAAAAGCCAAAAGCAAACCAAGCGTGTCTTCGGCCTCGTGATAGATTTTGGGACATCCCAGTCCCCAAAATCGACTCGGCCTTTGACAACCTATTTGTGCCCCAG
>NZ_JBHNMF010000841.1:0-1258 GCF_048562965.1 Thiolapillus sp.
ATGGATAACCATGGCGTTATGCTTCCTCCAGGTTTTGCGTGAGCCAGTCGTTCAATATCTGGCGGGTTCGGAACAAAGGATAGCTCCTTTTTGGAATATAATCACATGGTACCCGACAGTTTAGTGATGGCGTGGAGCATGTTAATGCAGCCTTTCTTGGGTACAGCAAACGACAGTATGGTGGTCGCAGAATCATTACAACGGGCTCCACAACCGGTTTTTATGACGTAGATACCCATCGATCAACCCTGGTGAATCGGATCGATGATATCTACTACATCAGCGGCACAACCACTGTGCAGGCCATGCGTTCAGCCGTTCAGTGGTTTCAATCCAGTTTTACCGATGACGATGGAACTGGTAATTATGATGGATGCAGAACCACCAAGAATGAATGCGTCGCGGGAACAGGCCGCCCCGGCGATGTTACTGTTACAACCCCGGTAACCGAAGACCTGTATTGTGCTCAAAGTGTCATCGTGTTACTTACGGATGGCGCACCCTACTCCGATAAACCAAGCAGCAACCAAGATTATGACGACCCGCACCCCTATAAAGCTGCTGGCTACAAATACGACCCTTCAGACGTAACGGTACCATCTCCCAGTGGCACCGACTGCACGAATCCAGATCCCAGCAGCTTTTCGATGTCTCGAGCAGGCTGCACCGGTGATATCGCAGCATGGGCCAACACGCATGATCTGCATCCGAGCATCACAGGCAACCAGAATGTAATCACCCATGCCATTGGTTTCCACACCCGCCCCAACGAAGAAGCCTACCTCAGGGATATCGCCACTCGTGGTGGTGGAAATTACTATGAATCCGGCGACACTGCCAGTCTGGTTGATGCGATCAATGACATCATCATCGACGCACAAGCTTCCATTGACTATACTTTCAATGCGCCTGCTATCCCCTTCGACCCCTCCAATGCCGCTGCCAGCAGTAATGACCTGTATTTGCCGCTATTGGCGCCGGATGTGACTAAATTCTGGAAAGGAAACCTCAAGAAGTACCGTATCGCATTCAACACGAACACCGAGCAACTCGACATCACGGCACAGGGCGGTGCGGCAGTCGTTGATGACAACCTCGCATTTCAGGATGTGAGGGATTTCTGGAATGCAGGAAGTTCTCAAGTGTGTCTTCGGCCTCGTGATAGATTTTGGGACATCCCAGTCCCCAAAATCGACTCGGCCTTTGACAACCTATTGGTGCCCCAGCCGTCCTGGTCACCAAGCACTACGCAACAACT
>NZ_JBHNMF010000842.1:0-1255 GCF_048562965.1 Thiolapillus sp.
CATACAGAATTATGATTTTTGCCTGACACCAGAGGAACTGGCAGGGCTGGCCTGCGAGGAGGAAGTGGAATCACGCATGGTGCTGCGCCATGGCGAACAGGACTGGGAGCTGCGCCATGGTCCCTTCGATGAGGAGACGTTCACCCGCCTGCCGGATCAGGACTGGACCCTGCTTGTGCAGGACGTGGACAAATACCTGCCGGAAGTGGCGCAACTGTTGCAGGCCTTTCAGTTCATTCCTTCCTGGCGCTTCGATGACATCATGGTCAGTTATGCCGTTACCGGCGGTTCGGTCGGGCCGCACACCGATACCTATGATGTATTCCTCATCCAGGCCAGCGGAAAACGTCGCTGGCAGATCGGCAACAGGGCCGGATCCGACGCCCTGCTGCCGGATCTGCCGGTACGCATCCTGGAGAAGTTTGCACCGGAAGAGACTTGGACGCTGGAACCGGGCGACGTGCTCTACCTGCCCCTTGGCGTAGCCCACTGGGGCGTTGCCGAGGACGCTGACTGCATGACCTGGTCTGTGGGGCTGCGAGCACCTTCCGTAGCGGAAATGCTGGGCAGTTTTACCCAGTTCCTGCTCGATCATGTTCCCGAATCATTGCACTTCAAAGATCCGCCGCTTCACCCCCAGGACAGCCCTTCGGAGATTCAGCCCGCCGCACTCACGACCGTCGGAAACCTACTGCAGACCTGGCTGAGTGACATGGATCTGCAACAGCAATGGTTTGGCTGCTTTTCCACCGAAATCAAGGAACACCTGTTCATCGAACAACCGGAACAGACCGTCACAGCGGAAACCCTGCTGGAAAAACTGCTCCAGGAATCTCCAATTCACCATCCTTTCAGCCGGTATGCCTGGTCGAAAGGCGGTGACGGCAGCTTCTACCTGTTCGTTTGCGGTGAAATGTTCAAGCTGCCGCCGCAGAGCAGAGCGGTGCTCATGCAGCTTTGCGACGATAAAATATCGGGACCGGCGCTGACCGCTGCCTGCCAGGCCAACAAAGCGCTGCTGGAAGCAGTTACCGAAATAGTCAACCAGGGCTGGCTGGATTTTGGCGATGACTGACAGCGCCTTTACCATCCGCCTGGCTCACTGGCCAAAGGACAAAGACGCCCTCAAGCAGGTGCGCGAGGCTGTCTTTGTCCGGGAACAGCGTGTTCCCGTGGAACTAGCCCGGAAATTTCACCGCCCCACTGGAAATAGGCCTCTTTTTGTTGCATAAAGTAAGGGTTACCAATCACTTAC
>NZ_JBHNMF010000843.1:0-1254 GCF_048562965.1 Thiolapillus sp.
GGATCGTGGGCGCATATAACTGAACCACATCGACTGATCCCCCAGCAGACCACCGAGCTGAGACCCCGGGGATCCCGCAAAAGGCTGAACCGGTGCATTGGCCCGTGACGCGCTCTGCTGCTGCGCTATCGAAGGCTTGGGTGCTTTAGGAGAATGCATGACGCTTTGGTTGCTCCCAGGGAAGCACAGGATACGCCTGTGCCGGTTTCGGATTACTGTTGAATGTCAGCACATTACCCCATGTCGTGTGTCGGGGCAAGATCCCCGGGAAGGCAAAGGTCAGCGCCAGCGCATCTGCGAAGTCCGGTGAGCCCCCCGGCTGCTTGTCCTTCGGAACCAGCTTCGTCTTGTCTGACGTCTCATTGATCTCATACAGCCGGGCTATCAGCTCCTTCTCCAGCTTCAGTATCGTGGACTTGATGCACCCTCCGGCGATCAGCCAGTCCTTCATCTCGAACCACAGCTCAGTACCCCGGTTGATGTACAGCCTGTCCTGAAGTGCTTTGGATCCGAAATGCACATCCACCGCCGGGGCGCTTCGCTTTCGAAGAATGTCCGCAAGAGGCCCGCCCACACCCGTAGCATCCACAGCAATGATATCCGGCTGGAAAGGGAGCAGGTCTGCAATGATCCGTGTTGCCAGCCGCTCCGTGTCCTTCGTCATCGAGGCCGCATACCGCCAGGTGGGCAGCGTGCGCGCATCCCGCCCCCGGCGCAATGTCACAACCGTGCTGTCAAGGCCGCCGCGCGATACGTCGATGCCGCATACCAGCGCCTGGCCGTGATCCCCCGCCACCACAGGGCGGGCCATGGCCTCCCTCACATCATCCGCCCCGTTCACCGTGTCATTGCCCTGCAACGGGAACTCACCCTTGACCCGCACACGCACCGTGTCCGAATCTTCACCGTACTTGCGAACCATCGCATCGAGGTGATCCTTGTTCGTAATACCCGACTTGCGCGCGTCCACGTGATACGTGACCCAGCCCTCCATGTCAAACAGCTCCCGGAACATTCCCACCGGCTGCGTCGGATTCCCGAACGCAAAGTGGAACGGCTCACCGTCCGTCTTACCACCATCCGCAACTTCCCAGATCTTGTCCGGGATGGCCGAAGCTTCGTCGAAAATGTAGAACGGTGAGCTGTGTGCCGCGTGCAGACCGGCAAACGCTTCCGTGTTGCGCGGGTCGAAAGGGATCGCATCCACCCGCCACTTGTCCTTGCGTGCCGGGTAGTTCATGTTCATGTTGCCCC
>NZ_JBHNMF010000844.1:0-1250 GCF_048562965.1 Thiolapillus sp.
CATTAAGCGCGCCCTACTACGCCAAGTTTTCTTGGAGCTCGGGGGTGATGAAGAGAACCTCCAGGACAGTCTCTTTCGGCAAATCAACGAAACGCATGAAGACCCAAAGGGTTTCTGGCAGTACACCTGGGAAATTATCAAAGCATGGGCAATGCCAATCCCTGCGTTCATTTTGTCTCTGCTACTACTGTTGGGTCTCCTGTGTCTAGTGCTGTGGCTCTTTCCGCTTCAGGGTGATTTATCTCAATCTATCGTTATCCTCGCTTTCACCGGCGCCTATTCCTACCTGCTCAAACAAGTCAAGTCACCGCCAGTTGCTGCCCACCGACCGGTAACACGCATTGCCCTGCCTAGCACAACAGCCGAGCAATACGAAGACCTTCTCCTTGATCAAATTGCACAATTCAAATCAGGAAAAAGTACGACGCCAGATGGCAAGAAAGGAAAAAACTGCGAACGCCTAATTGTGTTCGTTGATGATCTTGATCGTCTCTCAGCTGAAGAGATGGTTCTTGGTCTTGATGCTGTTCGAACTTTTATGGAAATACCGGAGGCCCGATTACCCAATGGTCTTGGACTTGTCTTTGTCATCTCCTGTGATGAGGTCAAGGTCGCTGATGCACTCGCTAAAGGTCGTAGGCAAGGAGATATGCCTGGCACCGTTTTCAGCCAGACAGATGCTCGGCGCTACCTTGATCGAATTTTCCAGTTTCGGCTTGAAATCCCACCATTCCCTCGCAATGACATGCGTCAGTACGCCATCAAGCAACTTATAGAATTACCGGGTATTGAATCTGACCTCCGCTCTCGGAGTGTTTCTATAGACACCCTCGTTGACCGCATGATTCATGTTGGGGTTCATGATCCTAGAAACGCACTTCAAATCGTAAACGCATTTGTGCAAGCATGGTGGCTGGCAAAGAAGCGGGAAACAGAAGAAATTGGCACAGAAAGGCCTGGTGGCCTCCATGAGGGTGCCGTCACCATGCATCCAATTTCCTTAGGAGCGCTCTCTGCAATTAAGGTTAATTTTCCTGACTTCTATCGAGACCTGCAAAACGATCCCGCTCTATTACAGCGTGTGACGGATGTCATGGTGCGTGGAAACCCCCTGCAAGACCAACCTCTTGCTACCAGACAACTCCTTGCAGAGCGATATTTAAGAAAACGGGATGGTGAAGCGGACATGCCCTATGAGGTACGTCCGGAACACCGAGCCCTGCGGCAGTACCTCAGCAGTCTTATCGGCT
>NZ_JBHNMF010000845.1:0-1247 GCF_048562965.1 Thiolapillus sp.
ATCGATGGTCTGAACAGCCGCCGGCCTGCCCTGTTCAACATCTATTCCACCTGTCAGCCCGAACACGGCGTCGCCGATGACGCTACGGCAAGACAATCGAAACTTGCGGTTGAATCCCGGGCCTTTCCGCTGATGAAATTCGATCCCGATGCCGGTGAAACCTTGGAAGAATGCCTGGACCTGGAAGGCAATCCCGCACCGGGGGAAGACTGGCCATCCTATATCCTTAACTATGTGGATGAAAACGGTCAGGCCAGCACCATGAACCTACCCGTCACCTTCGCGGATTTTGCAGCCAGCGAAGGACGGTTCCGCAAACATTTCCGCACCGCGCCACGGGAAACCTGGGGAGACAGATGATTCCCTTCCACGAGTTCCTGAAACTGGATGAAGATGAACGGGAAGGCAACTATCCCTACATCTGGGTGTGGACGGCAAGAACCGGCTGATCCGTATCTTCTGCTCCCGGGAAATCGTCAAATCCGGTGAGGAACGCCTGCAGTTCTGGCATCAGCTCAAAGGCATTGCCGGTGAGCTCAACCCTGTAGATGTGGATGCGCTCATCGAGCAGACCAAAGTCGAAATGGCCAACAGGCTGAGCTCCACCCTGCTTTCTCTCACTGCATCAGGCAGTATCGATGCGTTGAGTGGTGCAGTATCTGCCAGCGGAAACAGCGCAATATCACCAGCTGCACCGGCAGCCACTGCGTCCCCTGACTATGAACCGGCATGGATCGAAACACCGGAGTGTACTGCCTGCGACGAATGCACCGAGATCGCACCGGGCATTTTCGGCTACAACGCCGACAAACAGGCGGAGGTGATCAATCCCCAGGGCGGGAAATACAAGGACATCGTACGCGCTGCGGAGAAATGCACGGCAGGCTGTCTGCATCCCGGTACACCCTGGGACATGAGCGAGCGTGACATCGACAAGCTGATAAAACGCGCAGAAAAATACCGTAAGCGCCCACGAATCGACACCTGTTCCTTGATCACCACCTGCCACAGACTTTCTCCTGCCTCACCACAACACAGGAGAATCCCATGGCACCGACCGACACCACTGACCGCACCACTTTCTGGCAGGACCACGTCACCACCTGGCAGGCATCGGACCTGACCCAGAAGGCCTACTGCGAAGCACACGGCCTCCGCTATGCCACCTTCGGCTACTGGGTGCGCAAGCTGCGCACCCCATCGGGGGATCATCAGGAGAGCGCCTCGGGGTTCATTCCCGTGACCCT
>NZ_JBHNMF010000846.1:0-1245 GCF_048562965.1 Thiolapillus sp.
TTCTCCATGTAATACTGGAACCCCCATACCTGTGCCTGGCGATTGTTCCAGTCGAAAGAATCCACAACAGCGGCGCGCCCGTTGGCCCGCATCCACTGTTCTACCTCTTTGCGCAGGGGGGGCGCCACGCTGATAGGCATCGTCTAGTATTTGCTGCTGTTCCGCGTTAATGATGCCCGTGCGCTGCATCATCTGAAATGCCCCGCGCCACCCCTCGGCTTTGTCGGGGAAAGCAGACAACTCCAAGAGCCGATTGCCCACTATGCGTACGGTTTCCCGTCCGGGAATACTGGCAACTGTCACCTCATTTCCCAGCAGATCCGCGACAGCACGCAGCGCGTCCAGGGTATCCGAGTTCATTGGCTTTCTCCATACAGCACCACAAATAAACGCGACAATTCCGCTGACGAAAGTGCAAAGTCAGCATCGAATTGCTCTGCAGGGGATTCCGCCTCCACCTCTGCGGTTTCTTCAAGCACAACATCATAGAATTTCAAGCGCTTCAGATGCCCTTTTTCATTGAGCACAAACGCCATCCGGTCATCATATTCCAGAGAAAGCGCCGTTACTTTTTTCCCGGTATCGACTAGGGTCTGGATTTCTTCTGCATTCAGGTCTTCATTCTTTGCTCGAATAATGCCCCCTTCTTCATCGCGCAGTTCACATTCATATCCGATTGTCAGCCCATTGGGCATCTCGCCTTGTTGCCTCAGCCACCGTGTCATCAACAGACGCGGCTCGTCCTTCATTTCTATTGGGACCACCGGCAGGCTGCCTAGGGTGTCCCTTAGCAACGACAGCAGGTTTTCGGCGGTGGCGGGAGAACCTGCATCAACCACCAACCAACGATTGATGGGATCGATATAGGCGTAATGCAGGCTGCTTTTAGTGAATGCCCGGGGCAACATCTCTGTAATGACAAGATCGCGCAGCGATGCCTTCTCCTTGCCCGTGATTTTCCGCCCCTCCCGCTTTTCGCGGGCCGCAATGCGCTCTTGTAGTAGCTCTTTCACAGCGGCGGGCGGCACGATCTTTTCCTCTTTTTTTGCACAGACCATAATGCGCCCGTTTGCAACATGTACCATCTCACCGTCATCACCCAAGGGCGGCTCCCAGCCCCAGGTCTCCATAGCCAGATTGCTCAGGGGGCGGCTTTGCTTTTCCGAAAGCGCTTGCGCCAGGGTGACTTCATTTTCGTAGAAGGGTTCGTCATACCGATACAATATGATGTTTCTAAACCACATT
>NZ_JBHNMF010000847.1:0-1244 GCF_048562965.1 Thiolapillus sp.
GAGTCGATTTTGGGGACTGGGATGTCCCAAAATCTATCACGAGGCCGAAGACACGCTTGTCAGTCTCTGCAGACGCTGCCAGGTATCATGGGCGGACTTGGCTCTCGCCTGTGCAGCTTCCAGCTCTGCCTTGGCCTTGTCGATTTCTTCCTTGCGGCTGCCTGCCTGCAGTTTTGCCAGCAGTTGCTGCTTCGCTTCCACCTGTGCCTGTGCAACCTGGGACTTGAGCAGTTCCTGGTGCAGCACCGCCAGCAACTGGCCCCGGGTGACGTGTTCACCTTCCTCCACCAGTATGCTGTCCACGTGCTCAGATGCGTTGAAAGTTAGCTGGGCTTCACGAATGTCGATGTTGCCATAGAGAGCCAGCTTCGAGCTGTCGGATGTCTGGGGCTGGTACTTGTACCAGGCGAATATGCCACCACCGATGAGCAGTACCAGGACGAGGGGAATCAGTTTTTTCATGAGAAGAGGATTCTTGTTTTATGGCAGAACGGGAAGACGCCACTCTAGCAACATATGCCCGTGGCGTCTTTGATGTTGGTCACCGGCATTTCCCTGTTATCAAAGAGGAAAGTGCCTGATTACAGTGCCTCATCGTCGCATGTGTTCTTCCTGTCTTCCAGATGACAGACTGGGCTGCGAAAAGCTGGCTGGATCCCGCCGCCCGTGCTTTCACAGGATTTACCGGTCGATCGCCTGTTCAGCGGGTAAAAAACTGTTGCTTCAGGGCGGCGTGGAGTATCTTGCTGTCTCCTGCTGGCTGGGCCTCGATCGTGAAGTCGATAGACTCCTGGTTTTCAACCAGGAACACTCCGATGTAATACACAGCGTTTTCTTCCTTGATTTCGCGCAAAGGAATTCTTCTGATCTGTCCACGAAGATTGTGGGCGGTGACGGATACTCTGGCCTCTACAGGCGTGCCGGTGGTGTTGGGGACATCCTTGATGATGCTGATGTTGATCATTGCCCGGTTGGGGCTGCGGCGGATGTTGTATTGCTTCGCCATTTCCGGCGACAGATCGCTGGTCAGAAAGGCATTGTGGTGAATGGTGTAGCCATCTGCCTTGGTACTGTTTTCGGCGAATGCCGGCAAAGACAGCAGCACTCCCAGGATGGAAAGAAAAAACAGTTTTGTTTTACGCATAATATCCTCCAGTAGCGAACAATGATTTTGCAGTCCGGCGGGGTTTGGCGTCGTTCGATGTGCCCTTATGTATTCGATTTATCCGGAACTTACCTTGTTA
>NZ_JBHNMF010000848.1:0-1239 GCF_048562965.1 Thiolapillus sp.
GCGGTAGGCGAGTTTCTCCTCACCCGCCAGTTCCTTATCCCTGATCTGCTGTTCTACCCGGTAGAGGCCGCCGATCAGTGTGAGCGCTTCTTCTGCTGCAGGATCACTTTTGCTCGCCCGCTCGAAGTAACGCCGAGTGTGCGCCCAGCACTGAGCCTGGGTGATCTGCGGTTTGTTCCTGGCATAGCGGTCATAGGCGGCATAGCCGTCGCTGAGCAGCACGCCGGCAAAACCCTCGAGCTGTTGTTCGATGTGTGCGCTACCCCGACTATCCGACCAGGTGAAGCAGATTTCATCATTCTCTCCATAGATCGGCCAGTACCAGGTGGCTTTCATCTGGCCCTTCTTCTTACGGCCGGCTTTGATCGGCGTTTCGTCCATGGCCAGCACCCGGCTCTGCAGGATGTGCTCCCACTGGGCATCGTAGATGGGACGCAGCAGCACGATGGCCCGCTGAACGTAGTTCGTCAGGGTGGATCGGCTCAGGGTGACCCCGGCATCCTTGAGCCGTTGATGCTGGCGGTACAGTGGCAGGTGGTAACAGAACTTGTCCATCAGCAGTCCCGCCAACAGGCTGACATCGGCCAGGCTGCCCTCGAACACCGCCGAGGGGGCCGGCACTTCCATCAGGCTCGCGCTGGGCTTGTGCCGCAGCACAGGACGACGATACTCCAGCACCACGTAGCTGCCGGGGCGCTGCGCCAGGCGGCGGCTGATCTTGAAGTCGATCACCTCGTACTGGTCGGCCTCCGGGCCTTCGAGCTGGGGCGCCGACAGTTCGATCACCTCAATTGGCACATCCGGGCCGAATCGCAGGCCGGTGTCGGTAACATCGTCCTCGCGCCGCTGTTTGGGCTTGCGGCGGGTATAGGTGATCTTCTCGGTGGGTTCCGACTCGGCTGATGGGGACGCCTCGCCCAGCAGGGCGCTCAGATCGAGCTGGTCCGGATGCTCGATGATGCGCTTCTCGGACTTGCGCCCGAACAGCTGGCGTTTAAACCAGTCGAGCTGTTGCTTGAGAGCGGCGATCTCGGATCGGGAGGCCTTGAGAGCCGACTGGAGGGACTGGATGACAACGGCGGGATCGGCCTCGCTGGAGACCGGTTTTTTCGCTGTACAATCCGTCACTTGCATAGCTTAGATTATATCTTGGAACCCTGCGCGAAGCCATCATTTATGCGCCTTCCTGCCCTATCTTCGGTACCGCTTGAACCGCCGCACCGACGCCAGGTCGATGCC
>NZ_JBHNMF010000849.1:0-1236 GCF_048562965.1 Thiolapillus sp.
GAGTCGATTTTGGGGACTGGGATGTCCCAAAATCTATCACGAGGCCGAAGACACGCTTGCACGGGATTTTCATTGAACGCCGGGATGGTGCGGTTCCTGCGTCACCGCACCCTACGTCTGGGCAGTGTGGGTGAGTGCGGTAGGATGTGGTGAGGCACGAACCGCATCAATCACCAGGAAATATAGGAAAAGCCTTTTTCCTGCAGCAGCATGATGTCTTCAACGCCGATGGGTACTTCCTTGGCAAAATCCAGCAGGTCTTTCTTGGTCCAGCGTACCGCTTTCAGTGTATTGCCACAGGCGTGAAATGCCACGCCGTAAGCGGCGAGGGAAGAGGCTTTTTGCTGCAGTTCCAGGGGAATGGGGCGCTTGGGGCGTTTGCCCAGCAGATGGATGCCTTCGGCATAGACGGCGATGACGATTTCGATATCGTCACCGTATTTGCGTAGCAATTCACCGGCGGAAAACAGAATATGGGATATGTACTTGGGATCGGCCTTGTTCAGCTGATAAACGATATGGTGGGCGGAATCTTCTTCGAAATGGGTTTCGGTATGGTGGGCGCTGACCGGACCCAACAGGGAAACGCTGCGAGTGGCGAGCAGCCATTGCATGAAACGACGGCGGTTGAATGGCTTGTGCATAGTGTTACTCCTCCTTCATCCGATTATTACCCGAAGCGTGCGCCCTGTCGAGGCGCATTGTTCTTATGGGTTATAGGGAGAACGGAAGTGCCACAATGTGCAATTTCCCGGTTGGGGGCAGGGGGGGATGTACGTCTAAACTGAGACGTGTGCCGGCATACCCCGGTTTGAGGTATGCCGGTTCAGGTTTTTTATAACAGTAGTATTATCTGCTGGGCGTATTTGTACTCGGTGCGGGCTGTGTGTTCTGCGGAGCCTGGGTCGGTCCATAAGGATAGCCACCGCCATAACCATAAGGCGCATAACCATATGGGGCACCATACCCATAAGGTACGTCATAGCCATAAGCAGGATACCCATACCCTGGATAACCGCCGTAGTACCAAGGTGGCGGATAGTCATACCAGTCGTCGTCATCGAACCAGTTCCATGGCGCCCATCCACCAAACCACGCATTGGCAGAGCCAGCCATGAGCGTACCACCAGCAAGAACTGCAGCCAGTAAAATGTTTTTGGTTGATTTCATCTTACTTCCCTCCAATTCAAGTTAATGTGTAACTACTCACCCCTAAGATGAGTACAAGCCTGCCTC
>NZ_JBHNMF010000850.1:0-1236 GCF_048562965.1 Thiolapillus sp.
TTTTTTGAGATTTTTAGTGGTTTTTCTCCTCTGAAACTCTAAACTCTAGTATCTGACAATACCCAGGTTTTGTCGAACAGGGGTTTTTCCGGCTCGATGGGCGCGACCAGTAGACAATCTGGTTCGCGCTGGCACCCGCGCTCAATGCCGCCTGAAACATGCGATCATAGTTGAACGCGGGCATTCCCCATATCACCGCTTGCGCGGCTCTTTGCCCGATGATCTGTTGTGCATTTTCAGTACGTGTATCGCTGGCCTGGGCCGTCAGAGTAACCTGGGCGAACAATGCTGCCGCCATTCTCAATGACACTGTGTCCTTGAAGAGGAAACCGAAAATCGCATTTTTCAGTTTCCGCAGCTGGATATTGTCTCAAGCCAACCCTACACCAACAGACTCAAGTTTATCCAGTATATCCTACTGCAGCTTATTTTTGTCAAATTACGCCACCCATGCTAGCAAATCATTGTACCCGCCTATATAGCATGTCCTTTACATTGAGGTAAACGCGGTACGCAAGACTGCATTTATGGCAAATCACGCCATCATGACAACCAATGAGATCATATCCTGCTTAACGGATGGTTGCGCGCGAATACAATCATGAGGAAACTGCACTTGTGGGGACAAGTGGTTGGGGGAAAGCATGTCTGCAACAAAAAAAGCAGACAAAAACCATATAAAAAAGCTTGGCCACTAAGCCAAGCTTTTTTATATGGGGTGGATGACGGGGCTTGAACCCGCGACAACCGGAATCACAATCCGGGACTCTACCAACTGAGCTACATCCACCATAAACTGTTGCGTGCGACACGCCCGGCAGGATGAAAACCCCTGCGGGGCCGCACTCCGTGCGGTGCTGCCCTGCTCCGCAGGACAGTCGAACCTCACTATTTTGATAACGCAGGTTCGAATCCTTGCATTTTCAAATGGCACCAAACCAAACATCTGGCCGTGATGCCTCTAACTGCCAAATTGGCACGCCCGGCAGGATTCGAACCTGCTACCCTCGGCTTAGAAGGCCGATGCTCTATCCAAATGAGCTACGAGCGCAGAGAATCGTTTCTGGCATGGTCAACCTTCCTGCCGTGTACGAAATTGGTCGGGGTAGAGAGATTCGAACTCCCGACATCCTGCTCCCAAAGCAGGCGCGCTACCAGACTGCGCTATACCCCGAATTTGCTTCCACTTTCCGTGAAGGCGGTGCATGATACTCAAGGCAGAAGCGATAGTCAATC
>NZ_JBHNMF010000851.1:0-1234 GCF_048562965.1 Thiolapillus sp.
AGCTAAAGAGTAGTGGTTCCACATAAGGGTCTAGGTTACCCTCAACCGTAACGTTCAGGAAGGGGCTTTTGCGACACCCTCCCTTTGGGAGAGGGGCCGGGGGTGAGGGGCGTAAACCCTACTCCCAGCTCAACACCACCTTACCGGATTCACCGGAACGCATCACGTCGAAGCCCTGCTGGAAATCTGTGTAATGAAAACGGTGGGTGATGATCTTCTCCAGGGGCAGGCCGCTCTGGTACATCATGGTGCCCTTGTACCAGGTCTCGAAGATCTCGCGGCCATAGATGCCCTTGATGCGCAGCCCCTTGAACACCACGTCGTCCCAGTCGATGCCCGTGCCGTTGGGCAGGATGCCCAGCATGGCGATGCCGCCGCCGTTTATCATCCTGGACAGCATTTCGCGGAAGGCGTCGGGGGAGCCGGACATCTCCAGGCCCACGTCGAAGCCTTCCAGTATGCCCAGGGCGCGCATCATGTCCCGGGTGATGGTTTCCTTGCTCACGTCGATGGGAATGGCCTTGGGCACGATGGTGCGCGCCAGGTTGAGGCGGTAGGGGTTGATGTCCGTGATAACGATATTGCGCGCCCCGCAGTGGGCTGCCACCATGGCCGCCATGATGCCGATGGGGCCGGCGCCGGTGATGAGCACGTCCTCCCCCACCATGTTGAAGGACAGGGCGGTATGCACGGCGTTGCCGTAGGGGTCGAAGCAGGCCAGCACCTCCGGCGGGATGGGGGTGTTGGGGCGATAAACGTTCTTGGCCGGAATGGCCAGGTACTCGGCGAAGCAGCCCGTGCGGTTCACTCCCACGCCGATGGTGTTGGGGCACAGATGACGCCGTCCCGCCAGGCAGTTGCGGCAGCGTTCACAGACAATATGCCCCTCGCCCGACACCAGATCGCCCACTTCCAGGCCCTCCACATTGGCGCCCAGCTCCACGATGGTGCCGGCAAACTCGTGGCCGATGGTCATGGGCATGGGAATGGTCTTGCGCGCCCAGTCGTCCCAGTTGTAGATGTGAATGTCCGTGCCGCAGATGGCGGTCTTCTGGATCTTGATGAGCACGTCGTTGTTGCCGACTTCAGGTAATGGCACGTATTCGAGCCACAGGCCTTCCTCGGCGTTTTTCTTTACCAGTGCCTTCATTGTCGTCATGGAGACGTATTTTCCTGAGTGGATGGAATATTGGAAGATAGTACTAGAGTTTAGAGTTTCAGAGGAGAAAAACCA
>NZ_JBHNMF010000852.1:0-1230 GCF_048562965.1 Thiolapillus sp.
CGGGTACAGGTGGGATTGGCTGTCCGTTTATATCGTACCTAAGCGCCGGGGGTGCTGTATCGCGTGGCGCTGGCGTGACTGCCCCGTACACGGACGTGGTTGCCATCTCTGCGAGCTCATCAAATGTCTCACCCAACCCACCCCGAAACGCTGCCATGTCCACGCCGCTCAGGTTCCCGGTAGCATAGACGGCGTTCATGTACAACCTAACGCCTATGGCGCTACGCGTCTCCTTAGGATCCCCAAAACTTCCGGCTGATGCGGATACAACCACAAGCTGCCCGACTACCTCATTGTCCAGCTCTGGGGTAATACTTTGCCCATCTGCCCGACTGATGTTGACCATGGGCGACCAATACCGCATTGCGGATGATAGTGGGACTTTCACATAGCTGTCATCAATCACCTCGTAGATAGTGTACATGTCACTGCGCCAGGGAGCACCTTTGCACAGCTCATTCATAAGCCGTGTCTGGATCTCATCCAGCTGCGCAATAAGCGGTGCCTGTAGCTGCCGATGCAGCAACACCGTCAGCGTGTATTTCGCCTCAGCCGCTTTCTTATGCTGAAATGACGTTACCATGTTTGCATATAACGCAATGCCTTCAAACTTCAATTTGTCCATCTTATATCTCCTGTTTAAGTGTCACTGACAACCAGACTGGGCTTGCCAACCTTTTCATCTACATACTGCGCCATCTCTGCCCAGCGGCGCTTGCTCCACGTCTTCTCCGCCTGAGCCGGGCTGAGGATCTCAATCGGCTTGCGGAATTCATTAGGCCGGATATTGCTGGCGCGGAACAGCTTCTCCATCTCTTCCTGATCGAGTGCCCAGCTCCTGCTGATACGACCGTCCCGCAGTCTGACACCGGGTACTTCTTTACCCGCCAGCAAACGCGTTTTGGTCTCCTTCTTCGCAGATTCCAGATACTCTTCAATGGCCTTCGCAGACTTTACCACAGCAGCCAGTTCCTCATCCGTCAGTGTCTCGACACCTTTTTCAGTGTCCAGCCCCGCCATATCCGGGATTACGGCCTCCTGCTGAACTCCCCAGGCCTCACAGCCCCTGGACTTACCGGGGCAGTACTGACAATGGTTCCCGCGGATCGGCTTTTCCATCGACACATCCCCCAGCATAGTCTCGATACTGTCAACCAGCGGCTGGGCGAATTTCCTGATGAAATCTGCCAGAGTGAATGTCTGCATTTTGATTGCGGATTCACCCGGCTT
>NZ_JBHNMF010000853.1:0-1229 GCF_048562965.1 Thiolapillus sp.
CACAGTCGGTGACGCCTTTCTCTCCCAGGGCCATGGATCGTGGTCTTACGGGAACCATGCTGAGTATCCTGCGTCTGGAGAACGACCTGTTCAACCCCAACAAAGGTGCCAGTGAACTGGACGAGACGGATGGCGAGGAGATAGAAAAAGTCATTGATGTGGTGAGTGATCGTGCCTGGCGGATCAAGGGTACGGATACCAAGGGTACGGATACCAAGGATCTGGCGATCCAGGAACTGAAGGAACGGATCGACGAATGGGCGAAGGAAGCCAGCGTCGGAGGTCGGATCTTGGCCTATGAGCGCAAAGGTCAGGGCAAGGAGAATATCGTTCCTCTGTTGGAGAGGCCGGGAATCAGGGCGTGGCGGAATTTTACGGTGCCCATGTCGATGCGGGAAGTGGAGCCGGATGTTCCTCTGATCATGAACAGTATGCACTTGGGTGATGCACCCAGGTGGCGTGACGGCCTCCACCGAAGAAAGAAGAGGCCGATGCCGATGAAAGGAAGAATACTCATGATGAGGGTAGTGGACCCCCGTTCCAGGCATTGCAGGGGCAGGAGTTGGCTGGGCGGACATTCTCTGTGTGGTTGCCTGGAGAAGCCGAGGTGCGGAAGGTGCGCTTCATGGCGGCTGGTGATCCGAAACCACCAAAGAATGCCCAGGTCGTGGTGGCGCACCCTGATCTGAGACAGCCGGACGGTGTGCCGGGTTTCGCTCATGGAAAGTTGTGGTGGTCGGAATTGCAGGATGCGCAGACAGGGGAGCCCCGGATCAATCTAAGGGTTCGGCGCCGGGGTGCGACCACGTCTCTGCAGTTGTCGAAATCGGAGTGGGAAGCCTTCTCTGGCATCGGCACCGTGGTAGAGGATTAGGAGCAGGATCGGCCCATGGCACATTTGATACCGACTCTATCGATCGAAGAGATAGACAACAAACCGGAACGTGACGTTGCACGAGCATTGGTGGAGCAGCTGCCCAATCATGTGATCGTCTATCATAGCTATCCTTGGTTGAGACCCGATCGCAACGACAGGAGTAAGAAGACCACATTGAAGGAGGGAGAGGCCGATTTTCTCATTCTCTGGCCCGAACTGGGGTTGTTGGTTCTGGAAGTGAAAGGAGGCGAAATCCGCTACGATTCCGATGGGCGGCGTTGGTATCGCCGGCTCCCCAATGGCAAGGAGAGAGACATTCGAGATCCCTTCGAGCAGGCGAACAAGAACATGC
>NZ_JBHNMF010000854.1:0-1227 GCF_048562965.1 Thiolapillus sp.
GCCAGACTTATTCAAGAGCGACACCGGCGACGACAGGCTGCCACAGAATCCTGTCGGCGGAGGGGTGGGGAAATATGACAAAGTAGAATTAACCTATGGGCTCAAATTAATCTTCAGACGTCCAACCAGCTCGTCCAGCCTTTCCTTCGGAACATGCTTTATCAGGTACTCCACCAGGTCATCCTGCCTGGGCTGACCAAATACCAACCTGTAGACCGCCAATGATCGACGCAACGCGTCGAACGGAACAGATAAACGACATCGAGCGCTTTACGACGGTCGTTTTCTGAATGATCTAGCCAAGCAAAGGTGGATGCCATCTATTCCTTATTCTCGACATCCATCAGTCGTTCCAAGTTGCCCATAATCTTCCTCTCTACCACGTTTTCGTCTATACCCCAAAGTTCAGACAGCGTATTCAAGGCGTCCTTTACCTCCCAAGGCAGTATTGGTCTTCCATTAAGCTGTGCGAATGGCCCATCCGACTCAGTTAATACTCGTTCCTTAGGCATTCGAGATGTTAATTCGCGCCCCTTTTTACTACGCAACATTGCAGGTCCCACACTGAACCAACACCCCAGAGAGATAGCCCTATTCAGCTCACCCACTGTTCCCGTGAACCAGTGAAGTATCGGCGTACCCGACCTCGGGTACTGTTCCAATAGATCAAGCACCGCTGTACTTGCTCGTCGACTGTGAATCGACATAACTCTTCCACCGGATTCATTGCACGCTTTAAGCACGTGTCGAAATACTTCGACCTGGTCTTGCCAATGAGTCTTGAACTCCGGTGCCCCATCCAACCCAACTTCGCCTACATAGGCGCTGTCAGGAAGTATGCGATCGAATAACGGCAACTCACCTTTTCTCTCGTGGGCAAGCTGAGGGTGAAGACCAAGCGCAGTTATCATCGTGCCTCTGCCCAAAGCGGAGGTTCCATCCCATGCGCTGGGCGTCGTGGTCACTGACAGCACTATGAGTTTTCGCTCGTGACATTCCCAAGCAATCTCATGCGGATTGGGGTACAGGTCGACGTGACAGTGAAAGTCGATCATCGAACGCCTGCCGCCGTCAGAAACTGACCGACTTCTTTGATTCCACGGGTAAGTGAGTCTCTATATGGTCTGAGATCACCCATGACTAGGGCATTCAGATTGGTCGTCGCAAGCGCTTCTAACCCTTCTGCATCGACAAGCGCCGCTGCCATCGCCGCACATCTCACATCGT
>NZ_JBHNMF010000855.1:0-1226 GCF_048562965.1 Thiolapillus sp.
ATTAACCCGGCACCAATATAGGTGATGCTCAGGGCTTCAAGCCTGCCTCAGAGCAAGGCATCGCTTGAAGCCAATGGTTGTTCCATTGGCAAAAGCGATAACGCCGGGCCGGGGCAGGCTTGAAGCCCCAACTCATTGATATTGAAGGCAGGCCATGATGCACTGTCCGCCAGACTGCGTTATCAGCTCTTGCTGTAGAATAACTACAGCGGCGAGCTGATGCCTTGCTGGCGAACAGTGCATCACGGCTGAGCGTCATCTATATCGGTGCCGGGTTAATAGTCTATCCGGTCTTGTGGCGCACGTCCTTTCCTGTTGCCAGGTAGATGACATGCTCGCTGATATTCTGAACATAGCGCAACCCCCGTTCAAGAGAACGCAGGATGAGCACCAGGTTGACCGCCTGGGAAACATCGCCTTCCTTGAGCCGGGTACAGGCGGAAAGCCGCCGCATGCGCGTGGCCATTTCGCCTTCGGATCCGGTAGCGCCTTGGGCAAGTTCCTTGGCTGCCAGGTAGTCGTGGTGCCTGAAGGCCAAGCATGGCCTGGTCGAACAGTTCCGTCAGCAGTATCAGCAATTCCCTGACTTCGTTCTCCACCGAGCGACCATCACATTCGCCCAGATTACCATATTCCCTGTCCAGCACCCTTGCCATCTGGACGGTTTCATCGCCCAGGCGCTCAAGATCCGTGACGATGCGCGAAGCGGTTATGATGAACCTCAGGTCACCTCCCACAGGAGAACGTCGCGCCAGCAGGCGGATAATAAATTTGTCCACCTTCACTTCCAGCAGATCCACGGTACGATCGCCCTCCACGACCTGCTCCGTGGATTCCTCGCTGCTGCCCTTGAGGACCTGCTGCAGGCTGCTCATCTGTTCGCGCACCAGCCGGCCCATTTTCAATACCCGTTTCTGCAGCTTGCGCATGTCCTCGTCGTATCGCTTCAGGACATGTCCCTGATGGAGGGAAGAATCATGTTTCATTATCATTACCCGTAGTTTTGTTATCTGTTACTACCCGGCTTTCCTGAGTCCGCAGCCCGCCTCCCTGACCGTGGAAAACCTGTGTCCGTAGGTCGGACTTCAGTCCGACATTGCCCCTTGTGACCGCTGTTGTCGGGCTGAAGCCCGACCTACGGTCCGCTCCTGCGTTTTCAGCATTTCCACCTTCCATGGCGGTCTTCGCCCGGCTGCGTTATACCTTTGGGCATCCCCTGCCACTAA
>NZ_JBHNMF010000856.1:0-1225 GCF_048562965.1 Thiolapillus sp.
CCTGCGGGAAAAGCTGCTGCATCAGGCCTTTCTTGAGGTTCTTGAGGGCGTCGAGCTTGTCCGACTCCAGCCCGATCACCTCATCAAGGGAGGAGAGGCAGTGGGCGATTTTTTGTTGTTCCTTGGGATAGGGAGGAACCGCAAGCTTCAGCTTTTCGAGTTGCGTCGTGTAAAGGTGAACAACCGAGTTTCCTTGGGCGACCTTACTGATTTCGAATTTTAGGTTGCCGCGTATATAGTAGGCCAGAAACATTCCGTTCATCGGTGAGTAAAAAATATTGAGATCTCCCCCGAGCGCAACGCCTTTTACCGACACACATGAGGCAGTCGCAATATCTTCTTTCGTTTCACCAGAAGCTGGGATGATGACGTCATTTTCTTCGCTCAGTACAAGATTGCCTGGGTTTGCATCGGTAAATGATACGACGTCTCGAATAACCTCCCCGTAATGGGTATAGAGCTCTCCGTAGCGGATACATGGCAATGCCCCATTTGGCTTGATGTCCGATTTCGAGATCCCTTTGCCCTTACTTATCTTCCCAATCTCCCCCAACCGCCTCACCTCCCACGCCCCCGCCTCCCGAAACTCAGGAAAGCGCAGGCGGGGTGTGGTTTCGCCCTCGGCGGGGAAGAGCTGCTGCATCAGGCCCTTCTTGTGCTGTTTCAGGGCCTGGACCTTTTTGGCTTGCAGCCCGATCACCTCATCAAGGGAGGAGAGGCAGTGGGCGATTTTTTGTTGTTCTTTCGCAGATGGAACCGCTATTTGAGAGTTACCAACCTCGGTTTGGTTGATACTTGCTTGATTAACTGCCTGATTCGATCTCGCCTGAACTGATTTGCGGAAAAATTCAGTGTTTAATAGGTAATATGTGAATCGAGGGTTATTTTCTGTCTTATCAACCTGTAGCCTCAGAAGATTCATTCCGTGATATAAATCAAAGTCCTCTTCGACTAAAGCAGTTTTACCAATATGAGACTGGCTGTTAATATGGCTAAAAAGGATGTCTCCAATCCTAAGCCCAAATCTCTCAACACCCTCTATTCTGTCGATATACCCTACCTTGCTGATATCGATACACCCCTCTGAAATAGTCTCGATTCGTGTTACTTTGAGGCCATTAGAATCGCCAGACTGATCCGCAGTAAGGCCGTTGGAGATAGAGGCAATTTCCCCCAACTCCTTCACCTCCCACGCCCCCGCCTCCCGAAACTCGGGAAAGCGCAG
>NZ_JBHNMF010000857.1:0-1224 GCF_048562965.1 Thiolapillus sp.
CTGTCTGTCAACGGTGTGGCTTGCAAGTCGAAGGGAATGGTCTCGTACATAAACGTGCCATGGAGACTTGCGAGCATGAGGTGGTGGGATTGAACTGAAAATATCACCAGGTGAACGACGACGACGACGACGACGACAACAGCAGTAGCAACAACCACCACAACACTACTGCTACTGCTGCTGCTACTACTACTACTACTGACTGGACTGGTACTACTACTACTAGTACTAGGGCCTGGGGAAAATGAAACCGCCCCAGTGGCTGTAGTCATCTGTAGTTTATTCCTTTGTGTCTGTGTGTGCGTGTGCCTCTTTGTCACCCTTGAAGTGTTGCTGTGTGGGTGCATATTTTGTGTCTGTTATCGATTTTGCTGCCTGTGGTGGTAGTATGGTATGGTATGGTATGCGAGTGTCACAAATCATTCCAACGCTTAAAACAACTTGAGCAAGAAGAAAGACACTAACTCGCTTGGGAAAAAGAGGGCGGTCCTGAGAAGGACCTTATAGGAGCAGGTTTGGTGGAGTGCAACGTGGCAGACAAGGACAGCTTTACTTGCTGCTGGTGTACTTGGTGACGGCCTTGGTGCCCTCACTGACGGCGTGCTTAGCCAGTTCACCGGGGAGCAGGAGACGAACAGCGGTCTGGATCTCCCGACTGGTGATGGTGGAACGCTTGTTGTAGTGGGCCAGTCTGGAAGCTTCAGCGGCGATTCTCTCGAAGATATCGTTGACGAAGCTGTTCATGATAGACATGGCCTTGCTGCTGATGCCAGTGTCGGGGTGCACCTGTTTGAGCACCTTGTAGATGTAGATGGCATAGCTTTCCTTCCTCTTCCTCTTGCGTTTCTTGTCGCCGGAGCGAACAGCCTTGGCCTTGCCGGCCTTCTTGGCGCCCTTCGAGCTGACTTTAGGAGGCATGGTTTTCGTCTGAACTCAATTTCAACGAAGATAGACGAGCCGCGCTCGCCGCCCCGCTTTTATACACCGCCAGCAGTGGTCAGGCACAATTTCTTCGAAACGCCGCGTTCTGATTGGTCCGTTCGTCGCTCGGCACGGCCTGTGCTGTGCGTACACTGCTGGGGTATAAAAGGCGACCCCCCTCTTTTTTGAGAGTCAGTCGCTCTCAGCGAACCGCTTACTGAACTAACGCTTGTGCGCGCTTCGTGCTAAACCCAACCAACTTCTCATCATGTCTGGTCGTGGAAAAGGAGGCAAAGTCAAGGG
>NZ_JBHNMF010000858.1:0-1223 GCF_048562965.1 Thiolapillus sp.
CTAACTATGACGCCACCAACAGCATTCCGTGAAAAACGCCGTAAATACATCCATGTAGACTTGGCTGCGGCTTCCGTGCCGCAGCCATTTTCACGGATTAGCACTGGTCCGTTTTCAATGACTTACCTTGATAGATGACTGGTCCTGGCCTTTTGGGGAGGGAGGATGAATCACCTGTGCAGTGAGTGAGGCAACGCATGATGAAAGAGGAACGGGTTGGCGTATGGAACACCGGGATCAATATGGCGTAGCGCAAAGTGTTATTATGATCCACTAATAAATATTAGTACCGGTGTTGGCGGGCAATGCATTGCAGTTATTGGGGGGCGCAGGTATTTCGGCAGAACATGACAAAGAATCGCGCCTGGACAGACTGGCGCAGTCAGAAAAGCTGCGCCTGCTGTATCAGCAGTCCTTTCCCGCTATTTTCGCCAGTCTGTTTACTGCTGTTCTGGTGTGTGTCGTGCTCTGGCCAGTACAGGACAAGTATATTCTGCTTGCCTGGTTTTCCGCTCTGCTGCTTTCTTCCCTTGTCCGGTTTGGTCTGTTTGTCCGCTACTGGAAAATCAAGCCTGAGGGCGAGGCGCTACTCGCCTGGGAAAAGCCGTACTTCCTGACACTGCTGGCTTCTTCGCTGATCTGGGGGCTGGGAGTGGTGATCATTCTGCCCAGAGATTCGGAGCTGCAGCAGGTCGTCATCTATCTTTTCCTGTTAGGTATGTCCGGAGGCGCCATCTCCGTGTACTCGGCCCACAGGACGATGCTGCTGGCTACCATTGGCAGCATTCTTCTGCCCATAGCCACCTGGTTCCTGTTCAAAGGGACGGTCATTTCCACGGCGCTGTCGCTGGGAACGCTGCTGTTTCTGGTGACGACCATTCGAGCCGGCCAGGTGCTTTCCGCCACCATGGACCGCAGCTTCAGGCTGGGCTATGAACTCGAGGATGCGCGGGTTGCTGCCGAACAGCGGGCGCTGAAGTATTCGCTCACCGGGCTGAACAACCGGAGGGCTTTCTACAGGCATGGACAGGCTATGCTGGAAGAAGCGGGAAGGGCGTCCCGGCAACTGGCCATGATCATTTCCGATGTGGATTACTTCAAGAACTGAAGTTTCCCAGAAATTATTCAAGCCACCATGCGCAGCAGCACAGTGACCAGAGAATTTCCGGGGGGATTGCCGGGTTTGGGGCAAACCCTGGCAAAATTCTCATCCAAAGCTGCTT
>NZ_JBHNMF010000859.1:0-1223 GCF_048562965.1 Thiolapillus sp.
GGTTTAGTATGGGGGGCTTATGCTGCGCCGGTGTTATACAAACAGGCAAATGTTGTGCTCATTCAGCGGAAGGACGTATTGTGGACAGGTGTGCCGGGAGAAGATTATCTCAATTTCGGTTCAGTGGTGGTAAGCGGGGACAACAGCAAGCTCATGTTCAATGTTACCTGCGAATTCTGCCAAGCTCCGGCCGGCTTCAATAACCGTCCTTTCGTGGCAGATACCAACGGCGGCAATGTCACCGATATTTCCGATCTCTTTCCGGTCGATCTGGCCAGCAGTTGGTCGGGATGGGGCAACATGGCGCTTGATGATGATGGCAGCAAGGCTTTCATCAGCGTCCTGCGTAGCGGGGGTGAAAAGAATATCTATTACAAGGATCTGTCCAGCGGGAACAACTACTACGCCGTAAACAGCAACGATTTCAGCAACGCCTGGCTCAATCACGATGCCTCTGCCCTGTATCTTGGAAAGTTCGATGCCGGCTACGACGACATTCTGAAAAGACACAAACAGGGACTGTGGTGGGCTCAGCTCGGTGGCGCGCCGCGCTGGTATCTGGACATTCACGACATGCCCTGCAACGGTATGTGCGACAACCTGAACGCACTGGGTTACATGGGAAACTCCAAGCGTGATGACCATACCTTTTTCGTCTGGAACAGCGGCGCTCCCAGTAATATCTGCGCAGGTGAAGACTGCAACCACAATGCCCTGTGGCACAGCCAGCTGGACGGCAGGGCCGAAACCCTGACCGACCGGGAACACTACTGGGTATCCTCCTATGTGGGTGGCTGGCGCGGCATCAGCACGGAAAGAGGTGAGACGGTGCTCTACAGTTACATCGACCGCAAGGGCGACCCTCAAAAACTGGTCACCGTTGACAGGGCCAACCGTGCGGAGAAGGAACTGACCTGGACGACCAGTTTGAACGGCTTCGACGATGCCTTCATCACACCCAGTGGTCGCTACGCGGCAGCATGGGCTCTGCCGGAGGCTATCATCGGCAGACGCTGTTCGACCTGCTCCACGACAGCACCCGGGATACCTGGTCCTACTACCTCCCTAACAATACGTCATATATCAGCAATATGGCCTTGGATCGCTCGCTGCCAGCCATGGAGAGCGAAGCGAAGGCTGGTAGACCCCAGTAGCCGCGAGGCCGCACTGCTTACCCGTCGTGCGCATAGCGCCAGAGGGGAAGCAAAGTAGGCATCCAAACG
>NZ_JBHNMF010000860.1:0-1222 GCF_048562965.1 Thiolapillus sp.
CGCCCAGACAATTGGCTCCCGCTCAATCCGGGTGACCTGCTCGGAAGAGCCGGATGCGGGAAATCCGCACGTCCGGTTCTGTGAGGGTGAAAGCCAGCAATGGCCGATCTACTCGACTAGCATCTCCCCGACAAATTTGGCATAGTATAAATTCCGAAACGATTTTTGAGGTGATGCAATGAAAAAGGTGATAATGGGCGCATTGACCGGATTGGTGCTGCAGGCTAATGCGGACAGCCTTTATGTTAACGAAAATGGTTTTGTTGGCGTTGGAACCAATACGCCCAATAAAGCTGTCCATGTTTTGGGGGCAACAGGAGGCCCGGAAGCCTTGCTTAGGTTGGAGCAAACAGATCAGAAGAAAGTTCGGCTTGCCCTGAGAAACCCTAATGGAGCATGGACTGTCGATATTTCTGCTGACGCAAAAACATTTATTATTACCAAAGTCGGGGAGGGTGAAATATTCAGCATAAATGATCGTGGAGAACTTTTTCTCAAGGATGTCCAGATCCATTGATATCGCCCACAACCAGTAATCCGAGTCACTATTCAACTGAGATTCGTCCATGAATCCGGGGTTTTTTCCTTCAAAAAGCAGGTTCAGTGCCTCAGTAGCTGAGAGTTTCTGCTTGCGGCAAGTGGACAGATAACCGCGTACCCTGCAGAAGACCTGCGCTCCTGCCAGGGAGCGAAAGCAATCGGATAGCTTCTGCTGAACTTTCGTCATACGCAGGTCATTCTCTCCCTGATTATTGGTGAAGGGGACAACTCGCACTTCCATGAAGCGCAGCACATCCGCCTCAAAGTCTCGCGCTGCCAGCCATGGAGAGCGAAGCGAAGGCTGGTAGACCCCAGTAGCCGCGAGGCCGCACTGCTTACCCGTCGTGCGCATAGCGCCAGAGGGGAAGCAAAATAGGCATCCAAACGCGGCGTCCAGTCATTGGGAGACAAGTACGGAGCAGCAACGAGCTTGTGAATTTGTTGCGTAGTGCTTGGTGACCAGGACGGCTGGGGCACGAATAGGCTGTCAAAGGCCGAGTCGATTTTGGGGACTGGGATGTCCCAAAATCTATCACGAGGTCGAAGACACACTTGCAACCTGGTCGAGTAGATGGGCTCCACAACAGGTTAGGATCGTGTTGGCATTCTCTGTTTGCCGGCTGGTTTCCCACCGGTGCCGCAATATCCTCTCCGTACTGTCGCATCACCACACCCCTCACAG
>NZ_JBHNMF010000861.1:0-1222 GCF_048562965.1 Thiolapillus sp.
GCGCCAGCTCTACACCGGATACTTGCCAGGGACTCTTGATTCCCAGTATCTGGGCATATAGGTCTTTGTCTCTCATAGGGGATTACGATAATCTACCCACTCCATTTGGGGAAGAGCCTATGGTTTGGCGCTGGGCTACGAAGATTTGAACGACCTCGATGATTTGCGCAAGGACAGCACTCGAACAGGGATTGCCCGGACCTGTCATCGTCGAACACCGTCAGCCCGAAACCCGAGAACAGCAGCATGTGCCCTCCTGCCTGCAGCACAGCGCCTGGCTGCAGCCTTTTGCTGCGCTGGTGCGGAACTTCGGCGTACCACGCTACAGCGAAATCGATCCCACCTGGTTCTTCGCCATCAGTTTCATCACCATGTTCGGCATGATGTTCTGCGACGTCGGACACGGCGCAGTGATCTTTCTCACACCCTGGCTGATGCCCGGGAAACTGCGCATGATTCGTCCGGTGATGATGGCGGCAGGCCTGTCATCCATGCTTTTCGGCATACTCTATGGCAGCATATTCGGTTACGAGCACCTTTTCCCGGCCGTTTGGATCGCACCGCTGAGCGACCCGGTACTGATGCTCAAGGTGGCCTTTTTCTGGGGCGTGGGATTCATCCTGGTGGCCTCGATGCTGACCATCCGCAATAACCTGGTGGAAAACCATTTTTCCCGGGCGCTCTTCGACAGTCAGGGTGTCGCGGGCCTGCTGCTGTATCTGAGCATCCTCTCCGGTGGCTGGCAATGGCTCGAGCAGGGCAGCGTGGGCATATTGAACCAGGCCCTGTTCCTTGGCTCGCTGGCCGTGGTGCTGGGTTACAAATGGAAAGAACAGGATGCCCCCCGGCGAAAGACTGCTGGTAGTGATTATAGAAGGCTTCGAGACCTTCATGAACTATATTTCCAATACCCTTTCCTTCCTGCGGGTGGCGGCTTTCGGCCTGAATCATGTGGCGCTGGCCATCGCCGTATTCGCACTTGCCGACATGCTCGGCGCGACAGGGCACTGGATCACCGTGGTGCTGGGGAACCTGTTCATTTTAGTGCTGGAAGGCGCTATTGTAGTGATCTAGGTATTGCGTCTGGGTAACTACTCACCACTAAGACTGAGTACAAGCCTGCCTCGATGGATCTACAATCGCTTTTTCATGTCTGTAGAGGCTTGACATCATAGTACGCCGAGTCTATGCTATTGACCCAACACATCGAATGGATCAACAG
>NZ_JBHNMF010000862.1:0-1221 GCF_048562965.1 Thiolapillus sp.
GCATGTTCTTGTTCGCCTGCTCGAAGGGATCTCGAATGTCTCTCTCCTTGCCATTGGGGAGCCGGCGATACCAACGCCGCCCATCGGAATCGTAGCGGATTTCGCCTCCTTTCACTTCCAGGACCAACAACCCCAGTTCGGGCCAGAGAATGAGAAAATCGGCCTCTCCCTCCTTCAACGTGGTCTTCTTGCTCCTGTCGTTGCGATCGGGTCTCAACCAGGGATAGCTATGATAGACGATCACGTGATTGGGCAACTGCTCCAGCAATGCTCTTGCAACGTCACGTTCCGGTTTGTTGTCTATCTCTTCGACCGATAGAGTCGGTATCAAATGTGCCATGGGCAGCTCCTGCTTCTATTCCTCTACCACGGTGCCGATACCAGAGAAGGCTTCCCACTCCGATTTCGACAACTGCAGAGACGTGGCCGCACCCGGGCGCCGAACTTTGAGATTGATCCGAGGTTCCCCTGTCTCTGCATCCTGCAATTCCGACCACCCCAACTCTCCATGAGCGAAACCCGGCACACCGTCCGGCTGACTCAGATCAGGGTGCGCCACCACGACCCGGGTATTCTTGGGTGGTTTCGGATCACCAACCGCCATGAAGCGTACCTTCCGCGCCTCGGCTTCTCCAGGCAACCACACGGAGAATGCCCGCCCAGCCAACTCCTGCCCCTGCAATGCCTGGAACGGGGATCCACCACCCTCATCGTGGGTATTCTTCCTTTCATCGGCATCGACCTCGACCTCTTCTTTCTTCGGTGGAGGCCGTACACGCCACCTGGGTGCGTCACCCGAGTGCATACTGTTCATGATCAGAGGAACACCCGGCTCCACTTCCCGCATCGACATGGGTACCGTAAAATTCCGCCACGCACTGATTCCCGGCCTCTCCAACAGAGGAACGATATTCTCCTTGCCCTGACCTTTGCGCTCATAAGCCAAGATCCGACCTCCGACGCTGGCCTTCTTCGCCCATTCGTCGATCCGTTCCTTCAGTTCCTGGATCGCCAGATCCTTGGTATCCGTACCCTTGATCAGCCAGGCACGATCACTCACCACATTGATGACTTTTTCTATCTCCTCTCCGTCCGTCTCATCCAGTTCACTGGCACCTTTGTTGGGGTTGAACAGGTCGTTCTCCAGACGCAGGATACTCAGCATGGTTCCCGTAAGACCACGATCCATGGCCCTGGGAGAGAAAGGCGTCACCGACTGTG
>NZ_JBHNMF010000863.1:0-1220 GCF_048562965.1 Thiolapillus sp.
CCTCCACCATGTGCTGCAGCACATCGGCAATGCCAGGACGGTTGAGGACATTGAAGCCCTGCTACCCTGGAACACGCCTGTCAAAAAAATGCAATAGGGCTGATTGTTTGGCGCTTACCATCATGTGAAGCGCCGTGTATCCTTCGTCGGTTTTGATGTTCACGTCCGCACCGGCATCAATGAGAGTCTTGACAAGCCGAGGAGTGCGTTCCGCCGAAGAAACGGCGCGCATTAATGGTGTGAATCCGTATTCGTCGTTTTCGTAAAGCAGCGACGGTTCGCTGGCGATCATCTTTCGGACGATGCGAACATCGCCATCCGCGATCGCTTGGAAGAACATGGTTTTGTTGGTCAAGCTCACTTGGGCGTCACATCCAACGAGTGCGAGGACAGCGAGTAGAATGGCAAGTGCCCGTGCCATGTAATCAACGCACCATTTGAACCAAATAACGCCCTGCTAAGCGGCATTTGACAACACGCAACTGGAGAGGTAGCGATAGGCGCGTGTTGTCAAGATGTCCGCTTAAGCTACTTGTTAGCACTTTTTTGGTGTGCAACATACTCATCAAGTAACTGACGAATCATTTTTTGGTACTGCATGTGATGTCTTTTTGCAGTTTCCTTAAAGTACGCCACGCTCTCAGAACTAAGTGAAATTGTGACTTTCGTGTTTTGTTGCTTAAGCGCCAATTCTTCAGGTGAAGGTAAAAAATCAGGGACTATCTTGATATCACCTAAAGGCTCATTGCTATACTGAATTGGTTTGCTCATAGATCTTTTTACCTTTGCGCCAATACCCTGCACCAATTATACGGATGCGACCAGACCGATAAGTAAACCGAACAGTGAGAATGCCCGTGCCTTTCTGATTTTGACCAAAACAATAATATCGTTTTTCATTTTGACTATGAGCCAAGTCTTCAGCTATGACACGACTGCAATCTAAGAAAGCATACTGTGCTTCGTGGAATGTAACTCCATGCTTTTTGAGGTTTTCCTCATTCTTTGCTTCATCCCACTCGAAATTTGGCTTACTCATGGGATGAATATAGCACCAATATGGCTAATTAACCATACCTAACATCTAAGCATTTATCTTCTGTGCGCAGCATGGCAGATAAATGTCTGTTGGACTATGCCGCCCCGCAGGTTGGCACCGTCTATATAAAGGGGATTGGTTTATGGCGGCTACTTTGAACCTCGGCCTTTGAACCGGGGTG
>NZ_JBHNMF010000864.1:0-664 GCF_048562965.1 Thiolapillus sp.
GACGAAACCCAGCAGATGCTCGATTTCCTCGCTCATCGTCGCCGCGGCAGCGCTGCCAAGAAATCCCGTAAACAGAATGACAATCAACAGCTTGTTCATGTATTTGAATCCAGCCTGAAAATGGTAGTCAGTGGATGGTGATCGGATGATTTTACCTCAGTCACCTTGCTTTGTAGAGGTACCAATCCCCGATAGTATATGTGATCGAGACGATGTCCAAAATGGACCACAGGCCTGCCTGCAAACGTCACCGTGCTCAGCCCGTTGCGGTCCGCCAGATGGCGTATCACCGCCATACGCGCACGATTCCAGGTGTTGAAACACCTGCCATGACGATGGGGCCCTGGTGGCTGTCCATCACTGCCTGTATAGCCTGAAACTGGGCATCGAGATCGGCACTGCCGAGGGTAAAATTGACGCCATGCACATTCACCACCAGCAGGGGCTACGCATATCCCTGTATCGGAAAATAGCTGATCAGCACCGTTTTCGGCAGGCGCAGATAAGGTTCGTTTATCCGTTGCACACAGGGGTTCAACTGCGACGCCCTGCTCCCGGTGAGCACCCCGGACCAGTACCCACGAAGACTGAAGGCATGTGCCATGACCCAGTCCAGTGACTCTCTGTCCAGCCACTGCCGGAGCCGGGGCGCGAGATAGGCTTC
>NZ_JBHNMF010000864.1:674-1219 GCF_048562965.1 Thiolapillus sp.
AGATGAAGTTCATGCGGCTGTTTACTCGTATCCAAGTGTTGATTCATCAGTTTCCAGGGAGACTGAATCCCCAATCCCAGTAGCAGTATCTCGTTGCCGTCCACGTCTTTTCCTCATGCCCGTATTTGGCGCTATACTGGCACAGATTTTTGGAGGAATTCCACTCAAAACGTCGAGGAACCAGAATATATAGCAGCGTCCTCCGCCGCCAAATGCTGCTCGTGGTGCGTCTTACCTGTAAAAAGATATTTTGTATCCGCCAACTGTCGCCACAGATTTACCTGCCATTTGCCATCCAGCGCAAACCAGGCGACCATGAATATGATGACAATAACTTTGAAATCCCAGATCTGGCGGGTTAACGATAATGTCATTAACTTAACGCTTAACATATTGTTTTATAGTAAAATAACGTCAACTCAACGGTTCTTCTCCGGTTATGTGAGTGAAGAACATGTCGAACCGTAGAATATTGAGTGGTCATCTGGCAATGAAGTCTGGCGGATTTTGAGCTTGAAATACTCCGTATCCCGAATACCCCTCGC
>NZ_JBHNMF010000865.1:0-1218 GCF_048562965.1 Thiolapillus sp.
CCGGACCGTAGGCTATGGGGGGTGATCTTGCCCTCGATACCTGCCTTATCAGCAAGCTTCCTGATCTGCTGCCAGAACCAGGATGTGGAAACCCCCTTTTGGAGGTATTCCCGCGTCTCCATCTGCCGGGTTTTGCGATCCCGTCCCTGGCGGAGCCGGACGGCACGGAACAGGGGAGGGCCGCTGACCCCCAGCTCCTCGCGCAAACGCAGCCACTCCATAAGCCACACGGCGGCGAAGCCCCGGATGGGGAGTATCTTGACATCATCGGCGGCATCCGCGGTCTTACGCGCGCCCAGGGCCAGCTCAAACATCCACCCCGGGGATTCTTTTGTGTCCCTGCGTGTGAGGTCATCGGGCGTGATGGCCACCAGTTCGCTCACGCGCCGGCCGCCGGCGACAAACCCTACGGCCAGCATGGCCCGCATCATGGCGCCATACACCGGCGGCATATCATCCAGGGCGTCGATCAGCTCCAGCAGCTGGTCGCGCACCAGCGCCTTGGATTTCTCTTTTCGGTGCTTGCCGTCCTTGCGGGCGGCCTTGAGCAGCTTACGGACAGTCGCGGTGTAAACGTAGCGGTCATCAATATCTTTGACGTGTTCCTGATGTGCCCGGTTGAGCACCCATAGGCGCTGTTCGATGGTGGACAGCTTTGATGGGCCGGGGGTCTTCTTGATGCCCAGCTCCCTTATGGCTTCATCGGTGTCTTTCCGAAATCCCTTCAGCATGCCAATTACGTAGGCCTCAATCAGCGGCTCCGGTACCGGGTATTCTTCTTCAGTTACCCCCCAGGTGTACCAGCACCAGGCCCAGAAGTAGCGCAGGCCGGCGTAATAGGCCCGTTCGCTGTTGTCGGTCTTGTGGGCATCCAGGAAGTCGTGAATCGCGTCCAGGGTTTCCTGCAGGCGCTTATCCCGTTCCGCTTTTGATAGGCGGGGCGGAGGAGGGAGCTTGCCGTCTTTGGCGACGGGGAGGTTGGTCATGGCTTAGGCTATTTCTTTGTCTGGCGCGTTTCCTGCATGATGCCGATGATTCGCTCATCGAGACAGGATCGCATAAATCGGTTCATCGGCGCAGGGTCGCCGGATGGGTAGAACTCCAGCATGAGCTGGTTGAATTCCAACTGGCGACGGGCCGGTAGATTGATTGCCGGATAACCCGCATCGAGCAGGATACCGTTCATCATCAAGCGCCCCAGGCGTTTGTTCACATCAT
>NZ_JBHNMF010000866.1:0-1217 GCF_048562965.1 Thiolapillus sp.
GGGGCGTTTGGGTATTTGTTTAATCAGGCAGCTCATAATTACAGTGACAATATTAACGGGGCAGATGTGATAGGAACTGAGCCAAATTTGATAAAGGATATAGGGGCTTTGATTGATGATCCAGGTAGATATTTTAGTTGTTCTTTAGACTGCGCAAAAGAAATATTTGACCCCGGTGTTGGTGTAAAGTCATCAGTTGCTGCATCAGGTATAAATATGATTCCAACCAGAAGAAAGCCAGGGGGTACGACAAAAAGAACATCTCTTGCTTCAAAACTATCCAGAAGTATATTTGGAAAAAGAAGGTTGCCAAAACCATATCCTGCTCCTACCCAAAGACTTGGGATTAGTGCAAAAACTATTAAAGTTGGTACTTTTGCGGGAAGGTGGATTCCTATTCTTGGTACAGCTTCACTGTTGCCTGATGCGCGATCAATGGATTATTGTGTTGCAAGCTGTATTCGCCCTGGGGAATAATAGTATGAGTAAAAATATAGATGATAAGGTCATTGATTTTATTACTAATTATGTTGGGCTTGATGCAAAAGAAATAAATAAAAGAACAACGGTGAATGATGAATTAGGTGTTGACGGTGATGATGGAATGGATATGTTAGATAGTTTTTCAAATGAATTTGGTGTTGATATGTCTTCAATTAAGGATATATATTTTTGCTCAGAAGGATTGGATTTATCTGTAATTATTTATCCAATATTAAGAGTTTTAGATATATTTGGATTGATTGATATAAAGAGAAGGCATATCAGTCCATTAACCGTTTCTACTATGATTGAGTCTGCAAAAAATAAGGTGTGGACTGACACCAATACGGAATAGAAAGGATGATTGCCATGCAAGTGGCGGTCAATCAAATACTACCCGCAGAGCGGGTAGTATGATGAAAGCCCCCAGAGGGGGCTATTGTCAGAGTCCCGCCAACCTTAACTGCTCTTGGCGCTTCTCTTCCCGTTCCTGATTCTTTATGTACGCCCGTATCATCTGCTCATCTAAGCCAACTGTACTGACACAATAGCCTCGCGCCCAAAAATGTCGACCTGTAAAATTCCTTTTGACCTGCAGATATTCCCTGAATATCCGTATCGCTGATTTACCTTTCAGAAAACCGATGGTGTTTGCCACACTGTATTTGGGGGGAATCATCAACAGCATGTGAATGTGATCACGCATAGCGTAACCCTCTATCAATTCAACACCC
>NZ_JBHNMF010000867.1:0-1214 GCF_048562965.1 Thiolapillus sp.
AATGACGCGCCTTCGGTGGCATCAGACATGTCCATCGATTTCTCCTGTGTCGTGAAATTTCAGGAGAAAGTCTGCACGGGGTCAGGTCGGGAAAACAGGTGTGGATTCTTGGGCGCTTACAGTTTTTCGAAGCGGCGGATCTGGATATGCTGTGTGAAAAGGCAGAGAAACACGGGAGGATCTGAGACATCTTCCCATGAGGCGCCAGGCGACAGTTTGAACGCAGGCTGTGTCAGGTCTGAATAATGTGTGAAGCCGGGCAATAGCCCGGCTTTTTTGGTTATACTTGCGCAGGTTTATATTTTGTCGGGAACAGCACAGCAATGAGTATCAAGTCGGACACCTGGATTCGCCGTATGGCGCAAGAAGAGGGCATGGTCGATCCGTTCGAGCCGGGGCAGATGCGTGAGGGTGCTTACGGGCGCATGATTTCCTACGGCACATCCAGTTACGGTTATGACGTGCGCTGTGCTGATGAGTTCAAGATCTTCACCAATATCAACTCAGCCGTGGTGGATCCGAAGAATTTCGACGACAGCAGTTTCGTGGACGTGAAATCCGATGTCTGCATCATCCCGCCGAACTCTTTTGCGCTGGCGCGCACCGTGGAGTACTTCCGTATTCCGCGCAGCGTGCTCACCATCTGCCTGGGGAAATCCACCTACGCGCGCTGTGGCATCATCGTCAACGTCACGCCCCTGGAACCCGAGTGGGAAGGGCACGTGACACTGGAGTTTTCCAACACCACTCCATTGCCGGCCAAGATCTACGCCAATGAAGGCGTGGCGCAAATGCTGTTTTTCGAATCCGATGAAACCTGCGAGACTTCCTACCGGGACAGAGGTGGCAAGTACCAGAAACAGAAGGGCGTGACCCTGCCCAAGGCCTGATCCGGCTAGCTTTCATGAATCCGCTGGCCACACCACTGATGCAAGCGTGTCTTCGACCTCGTGATAGATTTTGGGACATCCCAGTCCCCAAAATCGACTCGGCCTTTGACAACCTATTCGTGCCCCAGCCGTCCTGGTCACCAAGCACTACACAACAACTTCGCAAGCTCGTTGCTGCTCCGTACTTGGCTCCCAATGACTGTACGCCGCGTTCGGAGGCCTACTTTGTTTTCCCTCTGGCGCAAGGCACGCCGGGAAAACAGTGCGGCCTCGCGGCTACTGGGGACTACCAGCCTTCGCTTCGCTCTCCATGGCTGGCAGCGA
>NZ_JBHNMF010000868.1:0-1212 GCF_048562965.1 Thiolapillus sp.
GGTTGAATGGCGCCCGGATCAGCGCAATGTCTTCCTCAGTTCAGGCAGCGACAACCTGGCATTGCATCAGGCGGATGCGGAAATCAAATACTACCCGCAGAGCGGGTAGTATGATGAAAGCCCCCGGAGGGGGCTATTGTCAGAGTCCCGCCAACCTTAACTGCTCTTGGCGCTTCTCTTCCCGTTCCTGATTCTTTATGTACGTCCGTATCATCTGCTCATCTAAGCCAACTGTACTGACACAATAGCCTCGCGCCCAAAAATGTCGACCCGTAAAATTCCTTTTGACCTGCAGATATTCCCTGAATATCCGTATGGCTGATTTACCTTTCAGAAAACCGATGGTGTTTGCCACACTGTATTTGGGGGGATCATCAACAGCATGTGAATGTGGTCACGCTGGCGTAACCCTCTATCAATTCAACACCCTGCTGACGATACAACTCCCTCAATATCCCTCCTATTTCTTTCCTCAGCATTCCGTAAATCGATTTCCTTCGATACTTCGGAACAAACACTACATGATATTTGCAATAATGCTTCACGTGAGCTTGGCTTTGCCAGTCTCTCATAATGGCCTCCTACAGAACTTGCCGGTTCAAAGGAGGCCATTTTCTTACTCCGCACGCCGGTACGGCAGAGCCTTTTCGTGTCTCACCGCCAGAGGCGGTGGTTTACCAAGTTTTAATTACCGACGAAGCCGTACAGCGGCTCGATCACATCGGCTTCTTCCTGGCGACAGAAGCGCTGGTGGATGAATGGTTTGCCTGGTTGCGGGAACAGGGCGTTCCCATGCGCACCGAACCCCGCACCCACAGGGATGGGGCACGGAGTTTCTATTGTTGCGGTCCTGATGGCACTCTGGTGCAGATCATCTTCCATCCGCCGGTGCGGGACTGGGAAGCGCGGAGAGCAAGCGTGTCTTCGGCCTCGTGATAGATTTTGGGACATCCCAGTCCCCAAAATCGACTCGGCCTTTGACAACCTATTTGTGCCCCAGCCGTCCTGGTCACCAAGCACTGCGCAACAACTTCGCAAGCTCGTTGCTGCTCCGTACTTGGCTCCCATATGACTGGACGCCGCGTTCGGATGCCTACTTTGTTTTCCCTCTGGCGCAAGGCACGCCGGGAAAACAGTGCGGCCTCGCGGCTACTGGGGTCTACCAGCCTTCGCTTCGCTCTCCATGGCTGGCAGCGGCTGAAGCTGCGGTCA
>NZ_JBHNMF010000869.1:0-1208 GCF_048562965.1 Thiolapillus sp.
CGTAAAAACATTGGTTCAGAACTCTGTGGTTCTTCACGGGCTACCCAGTGCCGGCGCGCATCCTGGGCTGAAATCTGAGTGGGTGCTTCCAAATAGTGATACTGCCGACACCAACCCCTTGAAACACACGTTTGGACAAAGCGAATATGGCTTGTACACCTACCGTATCTGGTACGAAAGCGATGCCGACCGGTATAAAGAATCCAGCATTATGATTCATGACCGTAATACGGAATGGCCGCAATGGACAATTACAAAGAAGGTTCTGGCAAAGCACTGGCCGATAGAGGTCGATTACCGTGTCATGCCTTCCCTGCTTGATTACGTCAAGAACAATATGGAACATTTGTCGTTTAAATACATGATCCCTCGGGATGCTTCCATTTCCTTTCGTCACTTGAACAGAGCCACTGTTCATTTCGGTGAAGGGGGTTCCTATCCCGTTGTTGTCCGCATATCCGATGACCAGGGCCACAGCACGGAACTGAAAGATGAAGTTGTACTCGATGAGCTTCCGACGCTATCTGGCGCGTTGGATATCTTCTCCGAAGATCCTTGGTACCGGGTGCCGCTCGATGTCAACGTGACCCCTGTCATTGAACAGTCATTCGATGGTGAAAAGGTGTCTGAGCTTCGATATTACCTAGACGGGAAGCTGCTTCATGCCGGCAGTGAAACGTATTACATCATCCGCGATATTGAAACGCCCGCCACCTACCGTGTTCGAGTGGATATAAAAACCAATTACGACCGGCGCTTGTCCCTCAAAGACACCTTTACCGCCACATCCACTGAACCTCCGCAATGCAATGTAGAACTGAAGCTCGACGCGGTATTGCATATATGGATTGTTGAAACGGATTGCGAAGAGAATGAAGGTCCCATCACTGAACTGCGTTGGCAACTCAGCCTGACGGATACCCCGGACGACTACATCACTTTTTTTACTCACAAACGCCAGGCTTCTGTTCCTCATTGGGCAAGCAGACGGGGCATAAAACACATTCGGCTCGAAGCACACAATGATAAAAACCATATTTCCCGAACCGTGATTGACTTCGCTGAAGTGAAGGCAACAGTATTGGAAGAAATAAACACATCGGGAAATCAGGACACACCATGACTCTTTTTAACGGAATCCGGTCGGCCTTCAGAAAGCTACGGGGCGGAGGGCTCCCCAGCGATACGGTGTTTGTCGAACCGCTGGT
>NZ_JBHNMF010000870.1:0-1207 GCF_048562965.1 Thiolapillus sp.
CCTCGTGATAGATTTTGGGACATCCCAGTCCCCAAAATCGACTCGGCCTTTGACAACCTATATTTGTGCCCCAGCCGTCCTGGTCACCAAGCGCTACGCAACAACTTCGCAAGCTCGTTGCTGCTCCGTACTTGTCTCCCAATGACTGGACGCCGCGTTTGGATGCCTACTTTGCTTTCCTTCTGGCGCTATGCGCACGACGGGTAAGCAGTGCGGCCTCGCGGCTACTGGGGACTACCAGCCTTCGCTTCGCTCTCCATGGCTGGCAGCGATTGCAGAAATTGTACAAATATTGGACGGGAAAATGGATCCACCATAGAAATACGCAATTATTGAGAATTATTCGCATCCACAGGGTGCGCAGCATTCAACCAGCCAAAATCAATTTTTAGTTTTGCATATGGCTCTACCTACACGGGGTTCCGGCGGTGGTTTTCCAACAGTGGACTTGCACCCCATAAGTTCATGCCCATGCCGGAGGTACACAAAGGAGAATAAGGCATCATGAAAAAACAACTCATGACAATAGCAGCACTGGGACTGCTGGGAACACCAGCAGCAGGCATCACCGCACAACGGGTAACCAGCATAGCAGACAACGGCCCCGGGACACTGCGCGCAGCCATCACCGCGGCAGGCGCAGAAGATACAATCACCTTTGCGCCCTGGCTGTACGGAAAGCAGATCCTGCTCAATAGCGAGATCAGCATCAGCAAGAAACTGCTCATCAAGGGAGACATCGATGGCGACAATCGCCCGGACATCACCCTGGACGGCCAGCGAAAGACGCGCATGCTGAAAATCACGTCATCCGGCGATCTGACGCTCTGGGGGATGGAACTGGAGCACGGAACGGCTGACCAGGGGGGCGCCATCTACAACGCCGGTCGCCTGTCGATAAATCATTCGATACTGACAAAAAACGCCGCGCGGGAGGGCGGCGCGATATACAGTCAGAAATATTTGGCCATCGATAAAACCAGCCTGACCAAAAATACGGCATCGAAAAAAGGTGGCGCGATATACGTCAAACCGCCGGGCAGATTCGCCTTTGCCAACCCGCCAACGACGAGGATTTACAAATCGACTTTAGCCTGGAATTGGGCACGAGACAAAGGGGGCGCTCTCTACAATCTAGGCCATTTGACAATACAGACCAGCACGCTCAGCTACAATCGCGCACAAAAAAGCGAGACGGAGACAACGA
>NZ_JBHNMF010000871.1:0-1203 GCF_048562965.1 Thiolapillus sp.
CTAGCCTACCGTCCACCCGGGAAAACCGCGTTCCGGATCGTTCCCACCGCCGACCACCAGGCCCTGGCGGCAAAAACTACCGCCTATGGCCTGTTCATGTCCCGGGACGGCACCCTCTGGGTAGGCAGTTCTACCGGATTGCGCAGGCTGCCTCCCGGTGAGAAAAAGCTCCAGCCACCTGAACTGAGCAACCCCTATTACTTCATCAAGATGCTCGAAGACAGCGAAGGTTATCTGTGGCTGGGCCGGCCCACGGAACTCCTTAAATATGACCCGCGTACCCGCAAGATCGTCGCCAGCCTGCAACTGCCCCACACCTATGGCATGCTGCAGCTCGACACATCCAGGATCCTGGTTGGGGGACTCGGCAAGATTCATCTCATCGATACCCGCACAGCAACCGTGCTGGATGCTATCGATGGAGAAACCCATGGCTTCAACAGCATCACCTATCTGTATCAGGCCAGGGATGGCAGCATCTGGGTGGGCACACAGGGCGACGGCCTGTTCCACATGGAGCTTGATACGGATTTTGATCTATCGCGGGCGAAGCTGACCTTCTACTCCATGCAGCAGGAGCTGGCATCCAATGCCATCGGCGCCATTGCCGAATCCGCCAACGGCCTGATCTGGTTTACGACCACCCGCAGCATCACCCGGCTCGATCCCACTTCAGGGGCTATACAAAATTTCAACGACAAGGATGGGGCTTTTTCCGAGGGTTATTACATCGGATCGGGCCTGCAGGACGACCAGGGGCTCATCTATTTCGGCGGCGTAAAGGGCATGAGCATTTTCTCCCCCGAGTGGATCACCGACGATCCCGTTACACCCCGGGTGATCTTCACCGAATTGCGGCTGGACAATCATCCCATGAGCGTGGGCATACCCGCCAGTCCGCTGAGCAGGCCAATAGCCTATACAGACCATCTCACCATAGAACCACGCTGGCCGAGCATTACCCTCGAATTTGCCAGCAACAACTATGCGAGCCCCAAGCAGATTCGTTATGCCTACAGGATGGAGGGGCTCGAGGAAGAATGGACGGAAACCAGCGCCGGTGCGCGTTTCGCCAACTACGCCAGCATGCCCCCCGGCAACTACCGCTTTCTGGTCCAAGTGTGTCTTCGACCTCGTGATAGATTTTGGGACATCCCAGTCCCCAAAATCGACTCGGCCTTTGACAACCTATTCGTGCCCCAG
>NZ_JBHNMF010000872.1:0-1199 GCF_048562965.1 Thiolapillus sp.
AGAGGCTTCCGCAATAAAGAGCGGTTTGCCAATGCCATTTACTTCCATCTCGGCGGGTTGGATCTTTACCCTGATGGGATTACTAGATGATGGGCGCCCACTCAATCAGGGGAAGAGCCCATTATTTGAACCGAATGAAGTGCTTCAAACCTCTCCCAGGCATGGGAGAGGGGATGGGAAGTTACTCCATGATCTCCGGCGTTTCGATCTTGTGCACCGCCGGATCGAACTCCTCGACCTTCTCCAGCAGCGCCGCGGCGTTGCGCATGTTGGCTTTTACCGCCTTCCGGCTGCTGCCCTGCATGGCGGCATAGCGGCTCAGGGCCGTGTACTGCGCCAGCTCGGGACGCTCGGCAATGGCCTTGCGGTGTTCCGCCATGGAGGGAATACGCGCCTCCTGGGTCTTCTTCTGCACCACGGTGACATCCTCGAAGCCAATGCGCAGGCCGTAGACGATGTAGTCGAAGCTCACATTTTGTGAACAGTCCTGCGCGCCACTGACAACCAGTTCACTGGTGGTCTTGGCAGCCACATACAGAAGGCAAGGCTCACCCATGGGCGTCAGGTGCGCCGTCAGGCCGATATCGGGGTTGGTCACCCATTTGAAGGTCTCGCCCAGGGGGATGCGCGCCTCGCCATCCACCAGCCGGGCGCTGCCCCGGGTATAGGTGGCCACTTCGTCGCCTTCCGGCGCGGCATAAACAATCACCTCGTCCTTGTTCTCCGGGTGGTTCTGCACGAAACTCACACTGCCGGAGCCCTTAATCTTGTAGGTGTCGTGGCCGACACGGGCGTAGGTATGACTGGTCAAATCCATGAAAAAACCGCCCATGGTATTGCCATAAGCCCGAATACCATTATCACCATACCCGACATAGGCTTGGCCCGAACCGTCGGCATCGGCGAAAAAACCGCCCCCTTGATTGTCGGAGGCTGTGATGCCCCAGGGCAATGCCGCCGACGGTGCCGCCAGCAACAGGAACAGACCCAGGATGGATAATGTGTGCGTTTTCATTGACCTTCTCAATCTAATCTCTCAGACGCTATTTACGATACTTCTCTTTTAACTATATGCAGGGAGGCTCTTCCCCTGATTGAGTGGGCGCCCATCATCTAGTAATCCCATCAGGGTAAAGATCCAACCCGCCGAGATGGAAGTAAATGGCATTGGCAAACCGCTCTTTATTGCGGAAGCCTCT
>NZ_JBHNMF010000873.1:0-1197 GCF_048562965.1 Thiolapillus sp.
TGCCCGCGGGTTGAGGTCAATGCCAATATTGTGCAGTGCTGGGGGCTTACGTTTCATGATCGCCCCGCCGCCCAGGTGGGTCTCAATATAGGTGTCGTGTGGCGGCATCAGGGCGATGATGGGCTGACACAGTCCGGAGGTCGCCTTCGATCCAAAATAACTGCCCATGGCTGTTGATCCATTCGATGTGTTGGGTCAATAGCATAGACTCGGCGTACTATGATGTCAAGCCTCTACAGACATGAAAAAGCGATTGTAGATCCATCGAGGCAGGCTTGTACTCATCTTAGGGGTGAGTAGTTACTCTTGATGAATATCGGGACCGCGCATGGCTCTTTAGCTTCTCGTTCAATTCCTGGAGATATTTTCTCAGATTTGGGCGTTTTTCAACAGCCTGCTAACAGAGATGCCTGCCAGTGTTTCATATACCGTTTGCCCGAATACCTGATAGGCGCGCTCACACAGCTTCTTGATGGCATGTCCACAAGGCGTGTCATGGCGTTCGTCCATTCCTGCCAGTAGCCGGATGTCGCGATCGGTGTAGCGGCGCTTGAAACCGGCTGCTGTGCGCTGATGACGTTTCAACCGACCTGTTTTCCGATACTGTGCGATCAGTCGGGTCAATTGTTGACGGGAATAGCCACTTACCTTGAGCAAATAGCGGATGACAATGCCTTTGTCTGGTTTATTCAGAGACAGATAGTCAAAACGAACCAGTTCCCTCTGTAACCAGCGATAACGCTTGTCCTTGTCGCTGCTCACGGAAAAAGCAACAGCCTGTGTGCCTTGCAGAAAGTGGGACAAATGTTCCACTGTGGTCAATTCTTCAAGTTTCATGATGGCTTTCATGCTCCCATCATGAACAAAACGCCGAAAACTTCCAGCTGACTTCAGACTCACTCCATGCTGGAAATACAGCCAGCGTTCAGACTCATTTCATATTGGACAAGGCTTTGTATTGACCGTCGGTCAACTAATTTGTAGAATGAGACAATGCAACCCCATCAAAATCTACGCGAACCATGCCAAATCAAGCTTGGCAGGGAATCTTGTGAATAAAACAAGCGTGTCTTCGACCTCGTGATAGATTTTGGGACATCCCAGTCCCCAAAATCGACTCGGCCTTTGACAACCTATATTTGTGCCCCAGCCGTCCTGGTCACCAAGCGCTACGCAACAACTTCGCAAGCTCGTTGC
>NZ_JBHNMF010000874.1:0-1195 GCF_048562965.1 Thiolapillus sp.
AAAATGCCCACTCGGATCCGTATAGCTCAAGGGGTTGTTGAGCACATAGCTGTAGCGGTTGTAGCTTTGGCTGTTGTTGGGGAACTGGATGACGGTGTCCGGGGAAAGGAACCGCCCCAGGCTGGGGTCGTAGACCCGGCCATTCATGTGGATCAGCCCCAGGCCATTGAGGTGTTCGTGACCGGTGAAGCCCCGTGGTTCGTCGCTTGTCGATGCGGGGTTGGTGCTCCAGTCGGAGGCACGGCGGTTACCCCAGGCTTCAAAGCTGGGGCGTTCCTTGATGTTTCCGTTGGCATCGGTAATCACGTCGAGTGAGCCAATGTGGTCGTGGAACAGCACGCGGGTTTCGGTCGGGCTGTTGCTGTGCGTGATGTGGATAGCCACGGTTTGGCCGTTGGCCTGAATCAGGTGACGGTAGCTGAGGCTGCCATTGGGGTGGGTCACTTGTTCTACCCCGCCCAGGTAACGAATGGTCTCGGTCTGGGGTATGTGGCTGTTACAGGCGCTGCTCAGACTGGAACCTGCACGCAGGTAGCCACCCAGTTTGACGGAAAAACCGGCTTTTAATTGAATCAGGGGGGCGTGGAAGCAGGCAATGGCGTCATTGTTGACGGTGAAGCTGCCTTGGCTGACGATCAACCCCGTGCTGGAACCGCAGTCCAGGGCGTCACCGGCAGGCACCTGGGCGTTGGTGACGGTCTGACCGCTAATGTTGCAGGGCAAAGATGTCCATGGGGTATTGTTGGTGGTGGTGCGGGTTTGTTGGTAACGGGCACCGTTGGCGTCGTAGGCGAAGCTGCTGGTGACCCCCCCTTTGGTGGCCTGGGTGAGTCGATTGCGATGATCCCAGGTCAGGCTGCGCCCGGCGCCGGTTTGCATATTCCCATTGGCATCGTAGCTGTACCTGTACAGCCCGTCATCGGTGACGGCATGGATGTGACGGGTATTGTTGTACTGGTAGGTGTGGTTGTCTTTGCTTCTGATATTGCCGTTGGCGTAGTAGCTGAAGCTGCGCCTGGGAACGCCGGCGCTGCCGTTGATCCCGGTCAGGCGGTTGAGGCTGTCATAGACAAAGTTTTCGGTTTTGTTCTGAAGAAGATCCTTGCGTTGAGTCAGGTTGCCCAGACTGTCGAAGGTATAGTGCAGATTTTGCACACTGGCAGTGACAATGCTGCTGAGACGCCCGGTGGCCGCG
>NZ_JBHNMF010000875.1:0-1195 GCF_048562965.1 Thiolapillus sp.
CGCAGACGGGCCGACGAGGGCACCCGTCCGATACCGAGTGCTTGCTGGAAGAACGGATCCTTGCGGATACCTTCTACGGCCTCGAAGTCGTTCTTGCCCTGGCACAGCAGTCCAAGATAGTTCCCGTCTATAAATGCCAAGTCATTGAAATTCAATTGAATTTCAATGACTTGGCATTTATAGACGGGAACTAGATTGTGATGTTTTGACCTGGCTGCTCCATACCCGGGCGCCATACCCTGTCTGATTGTGAGAACCGGGCGGGAATGATAATCTGAGTGCCCCGCCCACTTCTTCGATGCACCAAAGCCGATGCCTGTTACCGACTCCCTTTACCGGCTGGAAAAAGAAGGCGTCAGTGCCCGCATCCACCTCGATTCCCTTACCTGCCTGCGGGGGGTGGCCGCACTCTGGGTGGCTGTCTGGCATGTGTGGGGATTTGCCGGACGCCCGGTGTACCGGTTTGACATCTGGGATACGACCTTTGATCTGATGCCCCTGGTGCGTAGCGGCTGGGCGGGTGTGGATGTTTTCTTTGTGCTGTCCGGGTTCGTGCTGGGCCTTGCCTATTGCCAGGCGTGGCTGGGAAACCGTCCACCCGTGCGCACCGCCGAGTATTTCCGGCGGCGCCTTTTGCGGGTGCTGCCTGCCTATTGGGTGCAGATAGCCGTGTTGCTGCTGGTGATGCTGGCGGCTGGCGGCTGGCGTCGGTTTGCCTGCAGGCAGGGATGTGCTGGCCCAGGTGCTGATGGTGCACAATCTGTTCGGTGAACCTTCCACCCAGCTGAACCCCGTGTACTGGACGCTGCCGGTGGAGTTCGATTTCTACCTGCTGTTGCCTTTGCTGGCGTTCCTGTTTGCGCCGCGCCTCTGGGTGTGGCTGCTGCTGCCGTCGGTGTTGCTGGTGGTGCTGTATCGCTACGGTCTGTTCCAGTATGCCCTGCATGATCTGCCCGTCGGTCAGAAGGTATGGTGGCTGAATCAGTTGCCGGGCAGGCTGGACCAGTTCGTATCCGGCATGGCGGCCGCATGGCTCTATTCCCTGGCGCGGGAAAAAGGTTTCGGGCAGTCACACCTTTCAAGTGTGTCTTCGGCCTCGTGATAGATTTTGGGACATCCCAGTCCCCAAAATCGACTCGGCCTTTGACAACCTATTGGTGCCCCAGCCGTCCTGGTCACCAAGCACTACGCAACA
>NZ_JBHNMF010000876.1:0-1194 GCF_048562965.1 Thiolapillus sp.
TCAGCCAGCCCCCCGTTGTTCTGGAGCGGTCCCAGTTTCGGATCGCCACGGTCTGTCCCCTGGAGCTCATAATCAGAACGGTCATTGATATGCCCCACACAGGTGTTGTCATCGAACCACGTATTGGGGCCGATGTTGTAGCCGGCCAGTCCCCCGCAGTTGCGCCCGGTGGATTTTTCGATGACGGTGTTGATCAGTAGAATCTCCTCCCGACCCCATTCGCCCTCATTGTAGATCGTGCCGCCGTTGTTTTTGCGGCGGTTTCGGTTGCCATCCTGCACCTCTTTGGCGGATGTCCGGTTGCCATCGCCACCAAAGAAGGAATCGTCATAGGTGTCCTCGACGTCAGTTAATGGATTAGAAATATTGCCCGACATCGTGACGCTGCGGAACTCGGTGTGGCCGCCGTGCTGGTAAAACACGGATCCGCGATTCTCCTCGGTGGCCGTGTTGCCGGGTCCTGTGACCGCCCGGTTATCCGAAAGGGTCGAGTCGTGGAAATTAACATCGCCGTCCCTGTTGTAAACCACGCCGCCCTGGTGTTTTGCCGTGTTGTGATAAAAGCCGGACCTTGTCAGCTGTACCATCGACAGGGATGCATCGATTTTTTCGTTGTAAACGACGGCCCCGTCACGGGTCGCAATATTGCCCTGTGCAGCACTGTCAGAAATAACAAGGATGCCCCTGTTATAGACAGCGCCTCCACGCCCCGCGTGGTTATCTCTCAGGCGTGATCTGTCGATGTTCACGGTGCCCAGGTTATAGATGGAGCCGCCATCGGTGGCCGATCGACCGTGTCGCAGAGTTACCCCGCGCAGGTTCAGCGTGATGCCCTCGGGCACGTAAAAGATGCGATGCGCATTTTTGCCGCTGATCGTGACATCAGGCTTTTCATCGGCGTCGATGTCGCCCACGATAGTCACGCGTTTGCTGATGCGCAGCTCAGCGTCGAGCTCGATCGTTTTGCCGTGCAACCACGGGGCAAACGTGACGGTGTCTCCGGGGTCGATGCGATTGTAGACATCGCGTAGTGATCCCACCCCGCTATCCTCAGTAACCAAAACGCTCCAGGTACGTGCGACTGCCGATTGTGCAATCAACAGCAGCAGTGATACGATAATCATTGATTTCATTTGATTCCCTCATTTGTTTTCGTGGCTCTTCCCCTGATTGAGTGGGCGCCCATCATCTAGT
>NZ_JBHNMF010000877.1:0-1194 GCF_048562965.1 Thiolapillus sp.
GTGGATTGTTCACATGGAAAACAGGCAGCTTCAGGCAAGTCGCAGTGGCAGGTCAGCACCCTCCGGGGACGCCCGATGGAACGGTGTTTGCGAGCGGCGCCTTCGCATCCGAAAGCATCAATGACAACGGTGATGTTTCTTTTCAGGCGCAGACAATCGATGCCGGACAGGACTTTTACGGGGCGTCTTGGATGGCCTATGCCAATGGCGATATGGCACCTGTTGCCCTGGAAGGAGAAACTCTGCCGAACAGGCCCGCGGAAACCCTGATACTCGATACGGCAGCATCCGCAGCCAACAGAAACACCACAACCGTCCTCAGTGCCATATCCTCCACGAATGCCAACCTCATACTCGCCGGTCCCCCCAAGCAGGGAGCAAACTATACTGATTTGAGTCAGCCGGGAGCTTCGCATCTCGACGTGTTGCTGCGTTCCGATGAGCCACCCACCGGTTTTGGGGGCAGCTGGTATTTGCAGAATATTATCCAGGCTCAGATCAACAATCAGGACAACTACAGCCTGTGGGTTGATGCGAAAGATGCGGCAGACGCGAACAGCCAGCCGCAAAAACAGATCTGGCAGGGCAGCGATGCTGACAGTCTGCGCCTGCTGGTGATGGAGAACGAACCCGTATCCATCGACGGCATTTCCGGCACATTGAGGGATATTCGATATCCCTGGGTCTGGGCAAGTACTCCCGACAGCAGTAACAGTGGCCTGCCTCTGCAGTTCAATGACTTCGGACAACTGGTTTTCCTTGCCACCCGGGAAGAAAATTCACGCCAGATTCTGCTCATGGGCATGGCTGCCACACCCGAGTGCTCCGGTCTTGTGGTGGGCATTTCCAGCCGCGATTATACCGATGGCGAGATCATACGCTGCGTGGGCGACGAGTCACTTTCCACCGTTGCCGATGAAACCATTCATGTGTCCGGCGGCGCCGAAGTAACCTATGAATCCCCCGCGATTCATCTGAACAGTGGTTTTTCGGTGGCCCTGGGCGGCAGGTTTGCTGCTGTCACGCCCTGATCCTGGCGCAGCGTTTCCGCGAGCGGACTTGCCGCGGTCCACAGAAACACTGAATCGATCAGAATTTCCTTAAGGAAGCTCTGATTGAATCGACCAAACAGGGTAAAATATACCCACCTCCCAGAACATAAGTACAGAGCCAAATGAAGCAACAAAGTTTCGC
>NZ_JBHNMF010000878.1:0-1189 GCF_048562965.1 Thiolapillus sp.
ATACTCCACTTTGCTATCGAAGGGCGCAAACGGGTCAAAGATCAGCTCATGCGTATCGATTCCACTTACGCTGATGTTCGCTTTTCGTACGAAGATGGGGAAGGAAAAACCTTTTCGGTTAAAACCCTGGAGGAAGAAGAATATCCACGCTATTACCACCATACGATTGGTGATGGGGCGGAAGCAAGTGAGCAGAAATCACCCGTTAAAACAGATGTTTCCGAGAAGAAGTCAGTTGAGCCTGCAGAAGAGCAACCTCAGGCTGGTCATGTAGCTTACCAGGAAAATCAGCGGGGAATATCCTACCAAACGCTGTTTGGCCCGTATTTGACAGGCGCTCAGAAGATCACCCTTACGGATCCTTACATCCGCCTGTTCTACCAGGCGAGAAATCTCATGGAATTCCTGGAGACCATTGCCAGGATCAAACCGGATGATGAGGAAGTATCAGTCTACCTGGTAACTGTGGAAGATGAATTCAAGGGTGATCAGCAGGAAGAGTACTTCCAGAAGATACAGGAGGCGGCTGCCCCTATTGGAATCAATTTCAGTTGGGAATTCAGCAAAGATGAGGGCTTGCATGCACGCCATATTGTTACTGATACGGGATGGAAAATCCTTCTGGATCGTGGGTTGGATATTTTTCAACGCTATGAGATGAGTGATGCCTTTTCCTTTTCAAATCGGTTGCAGGAGTATCGGCCTTGCAAGGCGTTTGAGGTTACTTACTTACAATAGAGGAAAGATGCCAGATTACGGCACTGAAGGGGCTGGGCTACACGCGGCGGCAGATCGCCAGGGAGACAGGCCGATCAGCAAGCACCATCAGCCGGGAGCTGAGGCGCAACCGGGGAATTGAAGGCTACCAGGCGGAGACGGCACAACGAGTGGCTGATCGCAGACGACGGGAGGCAGGCAAGCGCCACAAGCGGACACCGGAACTGATCGCCTGGGTAGAGGCCCGACTGAGAGACGACTGGAGTCCGGAACAGATCGCAGGTTCATTGAGGGAGGCGGGTTATCCGTTGGTCAGCCATGAATGGATCTACCGTCATATCGAACGTGATCAGAAAGCGGGCGGCGATCTGCACAAACACCTTCGGCAGCGGCGCAAGCGCTACAGGAAGCGCTATGGCAGTCAGGAACGGCGAGGTCGCATCATCGGCCGGGTTGGCATCGAGGAGCGGCC
>NZ_JBHNMF010000879.1:0-1188 GCF_048562965.1 Thiolapillus sp.
CTTCCCGTGAGTTGGCTGAATTGAAGGGTGCAGGCAATTTGATCCCCAACCAGAAGATCCTGCTGACCGGTATCGTTTTGCAGGAAGCCCGCCTTTCGTCTGAGATCGAGAACATCGTTACTACCAATGATGAGCTTTACCAAGCCAGTGCAGACGATCTGTTTTCAGCCTCGGGGCATACCAAGGAAGTCCTGCGTTATCAGCAGGCGCTGTGGGAGGGCTTCGAGACGTTGCGGGAACGTCCTCTTGGCACCAACCTGTTTATTGAACTGGTGGAAATCATCAAGTGGCAGCAGATGGGTATCCGCTGCCTGCCGGGTACCAGGCTGACCGGCAATGATGGCAATATTGTTTATACACCACCGGAGGGGGAGGTACGGCTACGCGAACTGCTGGCGAATTTGGAGCGCTTTATCCATGATGAGAATGACAGCTTGGACCCGCTTGTCCGACTGGCCGTAATGCACTATCAGTTTGAGGCGATCCATCCTTTTGCCGATGGCAATGGCCGGACCGGCAGGATCATCAATATTCTTTATCTGGTGGACAAGGGGTTACTGGAGTTGCCGGTGCTTTACCTGAGTCGCTACATTATTCGCAACAAACCAGCCTATTACGACGGATTGAGACGGGTCACGGAAGAACAGGCATGGGAAGATTGGATTCTGTTCATGTTGCGCGGCATCGAGGAGATGGCGAGGGAAACGCGAGCCATGATTCGACAGATTTCTGATCTAATGGCTGAAATGGGTGAGGTAGCGCGCGTTCATGCAGGCAAGGCCTATTCAAAGGATCTAATCGAGCTGATTTTCGAGCAGCCTTATTGCAAAATCAGGTTTCTCGAGGAGCGTGGTCTGGCAAAGCGGCAGACCGCTTCCAGCTATCTCAAGGCATTTGCCTCAGCGGGTTTGTTGAGAGCGGTCAAGGCTGGACGGGAGGTGTATTACATCAATGATCAACTACTGAGATTGTTGTCGGGAAAGGTCGATGAAATCGACACATCGGCCTGATGTGTCGAAATATTTAAAAATAATCGACATGTTGTGGCAATGTGTCGATTATGTGGAGGTACGGTGGAGATTTGGCATGGAACAGGGATAAGAGGCAGAAGTGTCTGAATATTCAGAAGATAATCTGGTTGAGCAGCCTGCAATAGGCTTGTTTTCCGAACTGGGCTGGGAGACGGTC
>NZ_JBHNMF010000880.1:0-1186 GCF_048562965.1 Thiolapillus sp.
GGATCGGTCCTCGGCCATCCAGATTTCCTGCAATGCCTTCTTTGTCTTGGGCTGAACGGCCTTGGGTAGGTAATTCAGCACGTTCGCTGCCAGCCATGGAGAGCGAAGCGAAGGCTGGTAGACCCCAGTAGCCGCGAGGCCGCACTGTTTTCCCGGCGTGCCTTGCGCCAGAGGGAAAACAAAGTAGGCCTCCGAACGCGGCGTCCAGTCATATGGGAGTCAAGTACGGAGCAGCAACGAGCTTGCGAAGTTGTTGCGCAGTGCTTGGTGACCAGGACGGTTGGGGCACCAATAGGTTGTCAAAGGCCGAGTCGATTTTGGGGACTGGGATGTCCCAAAATCTATCACGAGGCCGAAGACACGCTTGCGCCGTCTTGTGCACCCAGCAGCGCTGGTGACGGGTATCGGGGTACACTTCGTCCAATGCTGACCAGAAACCCAGGGCGCCATCTCCCACCGCCAGTTTCGGTGGCACTTCGAGCCCGCGCTTCTTCAAATCCAGCAGCACCTCCCGCCAGCTCTGGGTCGACTCCCGTACCCCGTCCTCGATGGCCAGGAAGTGTTTCTCGCCCCGTTCATTGACGCCAATGACCACCAGGGCGCATAGCTTCTGATGTTCAGCCCTCAGGCCGCTGTAGATTCCGTCCGCCCACAGATAGACCCAGCGGTCACGGCTCACATCCCGGCGGCACCAGTCAGCGTATTCCGTTTCCCCCGTCCGCTTCAGGCGGCCAATCACCGATGCGGATAGGCCTTTTGCCTCGGGCCGACCAGCACCTCCAGGGCCTCCTGCATCTGCCCCGTGGCAATGCCCTTCAGGTACAGCCACGGCAGGGCTGCTTCCACACGCTTGGCCTTCCTCACGTACGGCGGTACCAAGGAGGACCGAAATACCACCGGCTCTCCGGTCCGGCTGCGCACCTTCGGCACCTTCACCGGGACTGGACCCACCCCGGTCAGGATCTCCCGCTCCGGCAGGTAACCGTTGCGAACCACCGCCCGCCGACCCTGCTCATCCTTGTGCGCCTCATACCGCGCCAGCAATTCGGCCAGCTCCGTCTCGATCGCCCGCTGCCAGCCATGGAGAGCGAAGCGAAGGCTGGTAGACCCCAGTAGCCGCGAGGCCGCACTGTTTTCCCGGCGTGCCTTGCGCCAGAGGGAAAACAAAGTAGGCCTCCGAACGCGG
>NZ_JBHNMF010000881.1:0-1185 GCF_048562965.1 Thiolapillus sp.
CCTCCACCATGTGCTGCAGCACATCGGCAATGCCAGGACGGTTGAGGACATTGAAGCCCTGCTACCCTGGAACACGCCTGTCAAAAAAATGCAATAGGGCTGATTGTTTGGCGCTTACTTTACAACGCCGTGACCCTGGGCGTGCTGGCGGACGCGGGGCTGAAACGCTGGGTACCTGCCGTGGAGCTGGACAAAGACACCCTGGCCGCCATCGGCCAGGAAGCCCCGGAGCAGGTGGAAACTGAGCTGTTCGCCTGGGGCCGCATGCCCCTGGCCATGTCAGCCCGCTGCTATACCGCCCGGGCCTACGACCTGCCCAAGGATGATTGCCAGTACCGCTGTCTGGATCATGCCGACGGCCTGACACTGCGCACCCGCGAGGGCGAGCCTTTTCTGGCCATCAACGGCATTCAGGCCCAGTTTGCCATGACCTGCAACCTGCTGCCCGAAATCAAGGCCATGGACGGACTGGGCATCGATGTTTTGCGTATCAGTCCCCAGGCGCAGCATACGGACCGCATCGTGCAGGCTTTTGCAGAGGAACTGCAGGGCGGCAGCAATTCGCCCGACCTGCAACGCCTCATGCCTGTGGGTGGCTACGATGGCTACTGGCACGGTGAAGCAGGGATGCGCCGGCATACCGTTTGAACTGTGCGGCAGGCTCATCTGCGCCGCAGGTAAGGCTCGCAACTCAGGTCTGAACAATGGACAGCCCGCAAAGCGCTGATGCTCCCGTCAAAGTAAACAAAGATGGGTAAGCCGTCAGCGCCAATGGTCAGTGAGGTTTCACCGGGCTGGCCGCCAATGACTGCGCTGTCATTGATTGAATCCGAACCTCGGCCTACGGCAGGTTGACAAAAACACTCCTCTTTCACGTGCCCTTCTGCTTTTTATGCAGCAATTGTTCAGATGATTTTCCTTTCTAGAGTTTAGCAGGCTGTTGAAAAACACCCAAATCTGAGAAAATATCACTAAGAATTGAACGAGAAGCAAAAGTACCATGCGTGGTCCCGATATTCATCAAGATACGTTATTCAGCACGGTAAGTCCTGCAGACCGGGTGCCTAAGGAAGCTCTGATCGAATCAGTGATTTTCGTATTTCAATGCAAATCGGCTGTTTTTTGAAATATGAATGGGGATTATCTGTAGATTCTCCCTTGTTTGCCGCATTCCAGGCGCAATGA
>NZ_JBHNMF010000882.1:0-1185 GCF_048562965.1 Thiolapillus sp.
CCATACACAACCAAAAACCCAAGCCATTCATCTGGACAGCCAAGGCTAAGGATATCTTGGCTAAAGTTGTTCGTGCTAATCGCCGGTTAAGTTCCAAGCAAAATGCAACACTACACTAGCTTTTTTGCCGACCCTTTATTCAGCGGGTTTGATGCAGGACAACCATTCCGTATCTTTTGGCGCGCAAGCGCAGCAATCGTAGATATTTGTCATTGTTTTTCCCGAAATCAAGCCCTATTTTTTTAGAGAAGCCATGAATAATTGATTTGCTTCATGTCAGAGTTGTTGTGCTTTTGGTATATACAAAAAAGACAGACATACCCGCATATTTTCAAAATGAAGAGGTATTGACATGCGTAACCGTTTTTTAGGATTGATAAGTGTGCTGTTTTTGGGCGTCGGCCTGTTGTTGCCGGGTATGTCTCAAGGGTCGGAGATCAAATGGCGATGGGCCAATCCCAGGTTCGGCGAGGCGCTGCAGCTGCAGGACGTGGTTTGGGGTGATTCGCAATTTGTTGCGGTAGGCAGAGATATTGTCGTTACCAGCCCGCATGGCATTGAATGGACTGTCGCAAAATCCTGGGACCGGGGGCAGGCACAATTACGGGGTGTGGCGTGGGGAGACGGTCGTTTTGTGGCAGTTGGTGACAAAGGCCTCATACTTGTCAGTGATGACGGTACAACCTGGATTCCACAGACTAGCGGAACGACAGACAACCTTGATGACATTACCTGGACGGGATCCAGGTACGTGGCTGTGGGTGACAACGGTACTGTTTTGACCAGTACGGATGCAGTTCACTGGACGAAGCCTGCAACACCCACAACCAGCAGGTTGCGCGCTGTGGCTCATGGTACGGCGGGCATTGTCGTGGTAGGGAGTAGTGGCCGGATACTGTTCAGTAGCGATGGCAATACATGGCAGCAGCAAACCTCCCCCGTGTTTGATGACTACTATGACGTGGTATGGGATGGCACACGTTTTGTTGCTGTTTCTTATACGCAATTTCCGCAATCCAGTCATTTCGTTACCAGTACTGACGGGAAAAACTGGGTGGATGATCATACTTCATTGAACAGTGCCTATGCGATTGCGGCAAACGATACGGTTTCCGTAGCTGTCAAGTCCCGATAGATCATAGATTTTCTTTTTGAATAATTCCGGTTGTTTTTTGTGCCAATCCT
>NZ_JBHNMF010000883.1:0-1183 GCF_048562965.1 Thiolapillus sp.
TTAACAGGCTGTTGAAAAACACCCAAATCTGAGAAAATATCGCCAAGAATTGAACGAGAAGCGAAAGAGCCATGCGCGGTCCCGATATTCATCAAGATACATTATTCAGTACGGTCAGTCCTGCAGACCGGGTGCCCAAAGATCATCCCCTGCGTCCCATTCGCCAACTTGTTGATACGGCATTGTTGGCATTGGATGAGGATTTTGATGCTCTTTATGCCGAAGCCGGGCACGACTCCATTCCCCCAGAGAAACTATTGCGTGCGCAATTGCTGATGGTGTTCTACACCATACGCAGCGAACGGCAGTTGATGGAGCAATTGGACTATAACCTGCTGTTTCGTTGGTTCGTGGGTTTTTCCATAGAGGATCCGGTTTGGTATCATTCTACGTTCACCAAGAACCGGGATCGTTTGCTCGAAGGTGACATTGCCCGCCGGTTCTTTGCTCAAGTTCTGGCGCAAGCGGATCAGGCTCATTTGCTTTCCAAAGAGCATTTCAGCGTGGACGGCACCGTACTTGAAGCCTGGGCTTCGCATAAGAGTTACCGCCCGAAGGATGATGAAACGCCTCCCAAAGGAGGCGGGCGCAATCCCAGCGTGGATTTTTGGGGTCAGAAGCGCAAGCGGGATACCCATGAATCCAAAACAGATCCGGATGCGTTTATGTATCGGAAGAGTTCGGGTGTCGCCGCCAAGCTCAGTTACCTGGGGCATATATTGATGGAGAACCGACATGGTCTGGTGGTCAACGCCCAGGTAACCCAGGCAACAGGTACGGCTGAACGCGAGGCCGCCATTGATATGGCATCGGCGCTCAAAGGCACACACCGTGTGACTTTGGGCGCGGACAAAAACTACGATACCCAGGACTGCGTTGAAGACTTGCGGTTAGCCAATGTCACCCCGCATGTGGCGCAGAACACCACCAACCGTTCATCCGCCATTGATGAACGCACCACCCGCCATGGCGGTTATGCCACCAGTTTGAAGATTCGCAAACGAATCGAGGAATGTTTTGGCTGTCTCAAAACCGTAGGCAGATTGCGCAAGAGTCGCTTTGTGGGTCGCGAGAAACTGGAGTTTCAGTTTGTCATGAGTTTTGCAGCCTTCAACCTGATTCGGATGCGCAATCTGGGGGGGTGGAATGTTGAGGGTTATGCTGCCTGGGGATTGGTTTGTCC
>NZ_JBHNMF010000884.1:0-1182 GCF_048562965.1 Thiolapillus sp.
TTACTCGATAATCTTGGAAACAACACCGGCGCCAACTGTACGTCCACCTTCACGGATGGCGAAGCGCAAGCCTTCTTCCATCGCGATCGGTGCAATCAGCTTCACCGTCATCTTCACGTTGTCACCCGGCATGACCATCTCGACACCTTCCGGCAGCTCACAAGCACCGGTCACGTCCGTCGTACGGAAGTAGAACTGCGGACGGTAGTTGTTGAAGAACGGGGTGTGACGGCCGCCTTCATCCTTGCTCAGGATGTACACTTCGCATTCGAAGTGGGTGTGCGGGTTGATGGTGCCGGGGTGTGCCAGTACCTGGCCACGCTCGACTTCATCACGCTTGGTGCCACGCAGCAGTACGCCCACGTTGTCACCCGCACGACCTTCGTCGAGGAGCTTGCGGAACATTTCCACACCGGTGACGGTGGTCTTCTGGGTATCACGGATACCGACGATTTCCACTTCTTCACCCACCTTGACGATACCGCGCTCCACACGTCCGGTCACTACGGTGCCACGACCAGAGATGGAGAACACGTCTTCGATGGGCATCAGGAAGGAGCCGTCGATGGCGCGCTCGGGCTCGGGAATGTAGCTGTCCAGGGCCTCGACCAGTTTGGTGATGGAGGGAATACCGATATCGGAGGTATCACCTTCCAGCGCCTTGAGGGCGGAACCGGTGATGATGGGGGTGTCGTCGCCGGGGAATTCGTATTCGTCCAGCAGCTCGCGCACTTCCATTTCCACCAGTTCGAGCAGTTCTTCGTCATCCACCATGTCGGCCTTGTTCAGGTACACGAGGATGTAGGGTACGCCTACCTGACGGGACAGGAGGATGTGCTCACGGGTCTGGGGCATGGGGCCGTCTGCCGCGGATACCACCAGGATCGCGCCGTCCATCTGCGCCGCACCGGTGATCATGTTCTTGACGTAGTCCGCGTGTCCCGGGCAGTCAACGTGCGCGTAGTGACGGGTGTCAGACTCGTATTCCACGTGGGCGGTCGCGATAGTGATACCACGCTCGCGCTCTTCCGGGGCATTGTCAATCTGGTCGTAAGCCTTGGTCTCACCACCAAACTTCGCCGCCTGTACGGTCGTGATCGCCGCAGTCAGCGTGGTTTTACCGTGGTCTACGTGACCAATAGTGCCCACGTTTACATGGGGTTTGGTTCTTTCAAATTTTTC
>NZ_JBHNMF010000885.1:0-1182 GCF_048562965.1 Thiolapillus sp.
ATGGATGAGCACCACGTCGTCGCGTCCCTTGCTGACGGTGTGATCGAAGGTGATGGGGCGTATCACGCCCGTATGGGGGTGGCTCAATCCTTCCGTGCAACGTGCCCAGGAACCAGACAGTGCTGGCATCTGGAAGACCGTACCACTCGGTGCACCATCAAGTTCGATGGGCCTCAGAGGTGGTTTCTCGGCCAGCTCCAGGCCGACCACGACGGTCTGCAGGATACGCTCTGGCGTCAGATGAAAACCCTTCCTGGTCTCATCCAGTCGCTGGCGTAATTTGGCCACACGTTCCTGGAGCTGGCGCTCGGATCTAACGTACTTCTTCGCCTTGTCGATCCTGTACTCGGCTTCTCGGGTATTCAGTTTCGGCAAGGAGCCTTCGATCAGCCCCGCCATCTGGGGTGCGATCACCGGATTGACACTGCCCATGTCCGCGCGCATCGATTCCAGTTTCTCGAGGGCACGAATGATATCGGCCTTGTGGCCGCCCACGGGATCGTCGGCAGCATCACCGCCATCCACGGGGTGCCAGATCAGCACCTCCTTCTCCTTCTGACCATAACGATCCACACGTCCGTTGCGTTGTTCCATCACGTTGGGGTTGTAGGGGATCTCCAGGTGAATGAGCCGATTACAGTGGTTCTGCAGGTCGATACCCTCGGAAGCAGCATCGGAGGCCAACAGGATGCGCACGCTGGCTTCGTCGGGACTGGCCTGGAAGGCAGCCTTGACCACTTCGCGTTCGTCCTGATCCATCCCGCCATGGATGATCGCCAAGCGCTCACCCCCGTAGCCATGAGAAGCCAGGATCTCTTCCAGCCATTGGTGAGTGGTGCGATATTCGGTGAACAGTATGACGCGATTCCGGTTCCATTCCCCATCATCCTTCAGATTTTCCTCGATCCAGTCGATGATGGTCATCGCCTTGGCATCGGCACGGTTGCGCTCCCTCTGAGCCCATTGGCGTAGCTCGTCGAGCAACTGACGCTCCTTATCGGTCAGGGGCGCACAGCGCCTGGTGGCCACCTCCACTGCTTCTTCGTGTGCCTGTTCGACCTGGGCATCGTCGGCATAGTCCTCCTCGGCCTTGAGGATGGCCTTGCGCAGGATACGATCCGCCAGCGGGTCGGTCTTCTCCATCGGTCTATCGCTGGTGAGGGTGTGGAAATGCTTCTCTAG
>NZ_JBHNMF010000886.1:0-1181 GCF_048562965.1 Thiolapillus sp.
TGCGATTGGCAAAGCGTATCAAGCCGCTTCTGGGTATTCGTTTTGGGCAAAAAGGCTATGTGCTTACCATTCTGAAAGATGTTGAAGACGAAGTTCACCGTAGCGCGCGTTTACAGGAGTATTTTCCTTGGTTCGATGATCCTCCACTGCAGCAGGAACGGCTGGCCAAACGCGTCCGCCTAAGCCAAGATGAAAAAGCCCAGATTACCGCAATGAAAAGCGTGCTACGCCAGCATGCATTGGCGCATGCGGCAGACTACACCACTCTCGGTCGTTCGCCGCCGTCTCCTACTGACTGTTTTTGTCTTGCCTTCGGTCAGGTGCGTCAAGCCATGGTCGCTACCGATGATCTTGGCATGCACAAGCTGGCGGAAGATTTCGAGCTCCCCGTTTTTCACTGCCACGAAGTTTTGAAAAAGATGCTGACCGCTAAAGTGATCGATAAAAATCTGGTCGCCAAGATCTACCGCGCCCTTGAGGTCAATGGCGATCTGCCGCGTTCCTAGGTGGAGGTAAAGCATACGGCCTTCAAGAAAGTGTTTGGCCTTAAACCAAAACACGCTGCCAGCCATGGAGAGCGAAGCGAAGGCTGGTAGACCCCAGTAGCCGCGAGGCCGCACTGTTTTCCCGGCGTGCCTTGCGCCAGAGGGAAAACAAAGTAGGCCTCCGAACGCGGCGTCCAGTCATTGGGAGGCAAGTACGGAGCAGCAAGGAGCTTGCGAAGTTGTTGCGTAGTGCTGGGTGACCAGGACGGCTGGGGCACAAATAGGTTGTCAAAGGCCGGGTCGATTATGGGGACTGGGATGTCCCAAAATCTATCACGAGGTCGAAGACACGCTTGAATATGATCTTGTTCCCTCGCCTGAAAAGGCGGGGGTGCGTATTCCACCCCAACGTGACCGATTCCAGGGTTTTCCTTGGAATCGGCGGTCACGATGATGGAAACCGTGGTCACGTTGGGGTGGAATACGCAGCCGCCATTGTCGAGCACGATAATGGCGCTCTGCCCGTCGAGCTCCAAGAGGTTGCGGGTATATAGCGGCGCCCAGTTGTTCCGGTCTGAGCCGTTGATGTTGGCGTAATTGATGATACAGATCCGCCGGCGTGATCTCCCCCGAACGAGCCAACTGGTGGAGGATGCGATGCATATCTTCTTCTTCGACATTCCTGTTCTTGAATCT
>NZ_JBHNMF010000887.1:0-1180 GCF_048562965.1 Thiolapillus sp.
TAGCCTGACCATACAACAAAAGCCAAAAGCAAACCAAGCGTGTCTTCGGCCTCGTGATAGATTTTGGGACATCCCAGTCCCCAAAATCGACTCGGCCTTTGACAACCTATTTGTGCCCCAGACGTCCTGGTCACCAAGCACTACACAACAACTTCGCAAGCTCGTTGCTGCTCCGTACTTGTCTCCCAATGACTGGACGCCGCGTTCGGAGGCCTACTTTGTTTTCCCTCTGGCGCAAGGCACGCCGGGAAAACAGTGCGGCCTCGCGGCTACTGGGGTCTACCAGCCTTCGCTTCGCTCTCCATGGCTGGCAGCGGATGAACGCTACTGCGATCTTCCCGCTGTACTTCTCGACAAGCACTTTTTTCCTGCCACTATCCATGAACACCGTCTCTAGATTTTTTTGTGCAGCGCCTTGCCGGTCCGTTGTAACACCGTTTGCAACTCACGACCGGTAGTGAAGCGATAGACCATCTCGAGTATGAGACTGCCACCAAAAGTGATCCATATAGCCCAGAACGACGCCATATTTGTACGCCACAAGTAGTGCAGCAATGCAATGAAGACAGCTACGACGACTGTCGGGTACCATGTGATTATATTCCAAAAAGGTAACTACTCACCCCTAAGATGAGTACAAGCCTGCCTTGATGGATCTACAATCGCTTTTTCATGTCTGTAGAGGCTTGACATCATAGCACGCCGAGTCTATGCCATTGACCCAACACATCGAATGGATCAACAGCCATGGGCAGTTATTTTGGATCGAAGGCGACCTCCGGACTGTGCCAGCCCATCATCGCCCTGATGCCGCCACACGACACCTATATTGAGACCCACCTGGGCGGCGGGGCGATCATGAAGCGTAAGCCCCCAGCACTGCACAATATTGGCATTGACCTCAACCCGCGGGCACTGGCCGCTTTTGAATGTGACTATCCGGTAAAGAAGGTCAACGACTGTGCTCACCGGTTCCTGGCGGAGTATGACTACGGGGATCGCGAGCTGATCTACAGCGATCCGCCCTATCTCCATCACACCCGTACATCGGGGCGCAGATCAAGCGTGTCTTCGGCCTCGTGATAGATTTTGGGACATCCCAGTCCCCAAAATCGACTCGGCCTTTGACAACCTATTGGTGCCCCAGACGTCCTGGTCACCAAGCACTACGCAACAACTT
>NZ_JBHNMF010000888.1:0-1176 GCF_048562965.1 Thiolapillus sp.
TACTTAACAGACTATCAGCAAATCCTGGAATGCAAGTTCGGCAAGCCATGTCACCTTCCCCCCTCACAGCCGCCTCATACGAGACGCCAAAGCGGATACAAAATAAGGTTGAGCATTGGCGAGATTGACGACCAACCGGACGTTATCAGCCCATTCGCCGTCGAAAGGGATAACCTGCATACCCGCCTCACCAACCTGATGGTAATGTTCCCAGAACTGATCGACATAATCATAGGCACCCGGTGTATCAGGGATAATAAAGACGTTGGACAGGAGCGGCTGAATATCCTCAAACTCGATGGTATCGGCTGGGGCGGGCACCTGCGCTTTATGCGTTTCGCAATAAGCGACGAAACGGGATAATTCGTCATGGAAAAATGCCCAGAAAATGACGCTGTCGGCATCATCCAGACGGTCAATCAGTCCGGCCATATCCGTCAGCAGGTCAGCAGCGGGTCTGCCCTCTACGGTTGCCCATGCGCTTTGTAAAAAGGAACCAAAAGCCGTGCATTCGAGCCAATCCACAAACTCATGGGCCAGTCGGGACACTTCCGAATCATCGTCATCGAACAGGAAGCTTTCCATTTCGGGCAACGTCGAATGGCGGGCGGTCTGGCGGATCACTTTTTCCATTTGTGCGTAATTGAAATCGCCCTGTTGGTAAATAGTGGGCAACCAGGCCACTAAACTATCGAAATCTTCCTCAACCCATCCCCAATAGGATATAAGCACCTCCAAGTCTGGCAGGGCATACGGCAGGGTGGAAAGCAGTCCTAAAGCCAGTTTGAACACTTGTCTTTCCACGCCGGTTGCCGGTACAACAGCCGGAAATTCGATGACGCCGGGGTCGGCAAAAACGCCAGCGCCCTCGTCGTACAGGCTGACAGACAATGCACATTTATCCTCTTGGCACAGATTGCTGGCTTGAAGTATTGCGCCACCAATACCGGCGAGGGCAGCGGAAAGTTGGTCACGGATGGCTTCCCTGTCAGTCTGACCAATGGCGCGTTGTAATCCCACGCGATCCATTGCGCCAAAGGTGTCGGCAAACAGGGCGATCCGCTTGATTTCCCGCGCTTCATCCGGTGTCAGGCGATTGAGCACCTGAACGTGGGTATCCAGACTGTCTCTTGCTTCGTCGGAGATAACAGGCAATGCAATCACATTGATCTCCTA
>NZ_JBHNMF010000889.1:0-1172 GCF_048562965.1 Thiolapillus sp.
TGGGATGTCCCAAAATCTATCACGAGGCCGAAGACACGCTTGCGGGAATCATAGCCCGGCGATACCTCGCCGCAGGTCGGGCAACAGTGTTGCACCCCTTCCTCTTGTTCCACATGTACCGTGACTTCACCCTCTGACAGCGCCAGCTCTACACCGGATACTTGCCAGCGACTCTTGATTCCCAGTATCTGGGCATATAGGTCTTTGTCTCTCATAGGGGATTACGATAATCTACCCACTCCATTTGGGGAAGAGCCAGTTTTTTAAGTCCAAGACCTGACCCTTTCATTTACATCAGCACCCCAAGATTCCAGTACGCCCCAACGGCAGAAACAATTACGGTGAACACCCCCAACACCAGATCGAACTTCACCAGACGACGGATACCGGTAGTGTCAAATGTGTTTCGCACTCTTTATCAACGGCATTCCATCGGTTAAGCAGAATGCTGTTGCTCCTCGAAATCAGCTACCGGCCGCCGCCACGCTGATCTTTACATGTCCACGGGCAGGTAGAAGAAAACGAAGCGCCCGTCCCCGATATCGACCTTCAGGGTCGCTCCGTGATACAGGCCGTAATCCACGTAGCCGGGCACGGCGCTGTTCATGTGGCATTCGCTGGCATGCTGGGGAGATTCGAAATCACGGTCCCTGTCATACCAGGAAAGCAGCATGTGTTCACCCAGCTTTTCATCCGCCACCGCGTTGGCCAGTTTCATGGCCTGCAGATAGTCCGCCGGCGCGGGATCGGGATGCAGCTCAACAATGGTCACCCCGGAATAGTCCGGCTCCTGGGGGATCGAGCAGGTGGGCGGATTTATCCTGTCAGTCATCTTCAGCCAGGTGCTTGTGGGAGCCGTCACAGAAAGGCGGTTTCTTGGTGCGCTTGCAGGTGCAGAAATAGTAGTCGTCATCCTTGGGGGCTGTAAACACTACGGGGCTGAACTCGGTATCTTCATGAGAACCGTCACAAAACGGCTGGGACTGACTACGGCCACAACTGCACCAGTAGACGGTTTCGCCTTCCTTGAGGGCCACGATTGTGGATTTTGTTCCTGCTACCAGAGGGATTGCCAATGCCTTTCTCCTGTTGATTTTTATAGATATGATGCCATATTAAATCAGATACTAACTGTCAAGTCCCTATAGATCATAGATTTTCTTTTTGAATAA
>NZ_JBHNMF010000890.1:0-1171 GCF_048562965.1 Thiolapillus sp.
ATCACTTGAAAAAGTGAGGGTTACCGGTTTTGATAGAAGTGTGAACTTTAATCGAAACCATAAGAGGTAACCCTCATGATCCATACTAATGAAAAAATCATAAAACACAAAGTCGGTCTGTTAAATCTGGCAGAAGAGCTGGGTAATGTATCCAAAGCTTGCCAGGTAATGGGCCTGTCTCGCGACACTTTCTATCGGTACAAGGCCGCAGTTGAAGAAGGTGGTGTTGATGCCTTATTCGAGGCAAACCGGCGTAAACCGAATCACAAAAACCGCGTTGAACCCGAAATTGAGCAGGCCGTAAAGGAGTATGCCCTTGATTTTCCTGCCCATGGCCAGGTTCGCGCCAGCAACGAGCTGCGCAAATCAGGCATATTTGTTTCCCCGACAGGGGTTCGGGGTATCTGGCTCAGGCATGAGCTTGCCAACTTCAAAGACCGCCTCAAGGCGCTGGAAGCCAAGGTTGCCGCAGAAGGGATTGTCCTCACGGAGCCACAGGTGCAGGCTCTTGAGAAGAAAAAGCTGGATGATGAAGCCTGTGGCGAGATTGAAACGGCTCACCCGGGCTATCTGGGCTCTCAGGATACCTTTTATGTTGGTACGCTCAAAGGCGTTGGACGTATCTACCAGCAGACTTTTGTGGATACCTATTCCAAGGTAGCCTTTGCCAAACTGTATACGACCAAAACGCCAATTACCGCAGCGGATATGCTCAATGACCGAGTTCTACCGTTCTTTGAACAGCATGAATTGCCGATGCTGAGAATCCTTACAGATCGCGGCACCGAATACTGCGGTAAGGCGGATCGCCATGACTATCAACTGTATTTGGCGCTCAATGACATTGATCATACCAAGACACGGGTAAAATCACCGCAAACCAACGGTATCTGCGAACGTTTCCACAAAACGATATTGCAGGAATTTTACCAGGTGACCTTCCGCAAGAAGATCTATACGGACATGGCGTCTTTACAAAAAGACCTGGACGAATGGCTTGCTTATTACAATAATGAACGGACGCACCAAGGCAAGATGTGCTGTGGACGAACTCCAATGGAAACACTCGTCGATGGTAAAAAAATCTGGCAGGAAAAATTATTGAACTGAATTTGACCTGACAGTCACTTCTACAAACCGGTAACTGTCAGATCAAGTCTGAACTACTACA
>NZ_JBHNMF010000891.1:0-1169 GCF_048562965.1 Thiolapillus sp.
AATAGGTTGTCAAAGGCTGAGTCGATTTTGGGGACTGGGATGTCCCAAAATCTATCACGAGGCCGAAGACACGCTTGATGAAACGTCGAAGAGCCATATTATTCAATATGGCGTTCATGCGAAGGTTTATCAAGACCGCCAGGTATTTTTTCTGCTTTTATTAGGTTGCCAGCCCCTGTCAACCAGATGGCTGCTCATCCGTTTATACAACACAAAACCCCAATTTGACAGATAAACGCACAGGCCAGATGATGCAGGCAACGCTTTGCTTTTCCAGCATGGAGACACAGATCAAGGCAGACGAGCACACCCGGCGACGCTACCTGGAGCAGTTTCTGGCCCAGGTGGAAAGGCGCGCCCTGATCATGGCTGAAATAGCCACGAGCAGCCGGGAAGAGGCGCTCGACCTGGTACAGGACAGCATGCTGGCGTTTGCAACAAAATATGCCAGGAAACCGCAAAGCGACTGGACACCATTGTTCTATCGCATCTTGCAAAACCGTATTCGCGACTGGTACCCGTCGCAATGCAGTGCGTAACCGCTGGAAAGGCTGGCTGGGCTTTCCTGACGACAGTGGAGATCCCATACAATCGGCACCTGACCCGCACAGCGTCCTGCCGGAGGACGAGATACACAGGGACGAATCCGGAGATGCCATCGCAAAAGCGGTGGGTAAACTCCCCCTGCGGCAGCAGCAGGCGTTTCTGCTGCGGATCTGGGAAGGGCTTGACGTGGCCGCGACCGCAAAAGCCATGGGCTGTTCGCAAGGCAGTGTCAAGACACATCTGTCCCGCGCCATGGCCTCATTGCGCAGGCAATTGCAGGAGTATCGCTAATGCAGTCTTTTGAAGAAAATCTGAAAAAGTCACTGGACAATAAAGCCGCCTCCCTGGATGCAGCAACCCTGTCCCGTTTGCATCGCGCCCGTGTCAAGGCACTGGAAACCTCCCCGCCCTGGTGGAAACAGCCCGCCGTGTATGCACCCGTCCTTGACAGTGCCGCTGCGGTCGCGGGCTATCTGTTGCTGTCCACTTACTACCTGGACAGCAACCTCATACAAACGACGGTCAGCAGTGATCCGGTCGAGGCCATGGAAATCATCAGCCTGGATATCGACCTGGAACTCGTGGAGGATCTGGACTTTTATGACTGGCTGGCACAACAGGAG
>NZ_JBHNMF010000892.1:0-1168 GCF_048562965.1 Thiolapillus sp.
GCGAAGTCTATCCGTTGTACCTTTCGGGAACCCTCACGGGAGCTGAGCGCAACCGTTGAAGGAGTCTTCATCAGGTCACAGTACAACCGGTCAAAGGCAGAGACGTTCAGAAACGAATTCGACAGCGTATCGTAAAAAGCGTCCTGCTCGGCCACGTAAACATACTCATCAAACAGGGTCTGATTCGCCGTGGCGGCCTTATCCGTCTCCTGCGTTTTGAGCTGCTGGCGCAGATCCACAGCGCCTACCCCTGTGCGTGCCTGTACCGCCTTGATCGCATCCTTTTTAGCCAGCGTATCAACGGTAGATAGTCTGCTCAGCACCGGGGATAGATCGCTGTAGTCTTTGAGCGCATCCAGCTCTTTCTCCACCAGCCCCACCGAAAGCTGCTTAACAAAAGTCTCATGAGCCTTGTAGGCCTGCGGATTGTGCTGCTTCACCCACTGCACCAGGTCCTTCCCCTCGCGTTTGGTGCAGTGGCCATGGTGGCACCGGAAGCCCAGCTGCCCGGTCTCCAGCACAAACACAGCGGTACCCGAATCATCTTTGTTCGTGTGCTCATCCACCCAGGGACACGTGATGTCATACACACCCGCCGCCTTGTGCTGCTTAACGTGAACAGCGTTCAGCAGCGGTGGGTAGGCGTCGATCAGCCCAACCGCCTCCTGATCCGCTTTGGCCACTGCCCCGATGCATTGCATGAGTGCAGACACCGTGTATCGGAGCTGGGGTCGCCAGCTCTTGAGGAAAACGGGAACCTCACCGTGCATGAGACGGTGCTTGAGCTTAGTATTCACGCTCCCCGGCATGCGAACGTAGCGGTTCACGCCCTTTACCCCCGGATCCGTCATACCAAGATCCGCCATACGGGTGACAAGCGCTTCAATGACACTACGGTCTGTGCAGGGTTCATCCAGCAGCCAGCCCCATTGCTCCGATCCGGGGCTGGTCTCCAGAATATAGGAAGGCTCTGGGAAATGCTGCATGGCCTGCATTTGCGTCTTCGTGGCATCCCCCACGTCATCCGCAACCACCATGACCGTCGCTACGTGGTTCTCCTTGCGCCGGATCGAGGGCAAATGCTCTGATTCAGTGAAGGTCGAGATGCACACGTACTGATTGCCACCCGCCAGCTCATAATCCAGCAGCGCGTGCCCCTTCCAGACTG
>NZ_JBHNMF010000893.1:0-1167 GCF_048562965.1 Thiolapillus sp.
CAACGTCATAGCGGTCCCAGTCCCGGGTGCCGGTCACGATTCACAGCCACTATTCTTTATAGAATAGACCTTGCCTTCCCTTCGATAAGGGGACGGGCGTCCATTTGGCCAGATACCTGATGGGTCTCCCCGAACCCGCTCATCTCGGGCCGTGCGCCAGATGTATTTTTTCATGCCAGCTTCTCCCATCGCCGTGAGCGATATTTTACCGTTGACGGTCGATACCTGATTGCCTGCCAACAGTTCCGCGCTGCGTAATCTCGGAACAGACGAGTGGCGTTGCCCGGAACGGAAACCGATCATCCAGCGCTTTCAAAACGTCAAAAACAGCGTTTCGGGCAGTAGTAGTTTCAATCCACCCAGCCGTTTCAGGCGAGGGAACCCACCACCGTCAACGGATACTACTACGGGCGCCTGTTTCAATCCACCCCCAGCCTTGTCCAATATGAAATGAGTCTGAAGGTAGGCCGTATTTCCAGTATGAGGTGAGTCTGAAATAAGCTGAATTTTTTCGGTGATTTGTTCATGATGGGAGCATGAAAGCCATCATGAAAACAGAAGAATTGACCACAATTGAACACCTGTCCAACTTTTTGGAAGGAACCCAAGCGGTCGCTTTTACCATCAGTAGCGACAAGGACAAGCGTTATCGTTGGTTACAGAGGGAGCTGGTTCGTTTTGACTATCTGTCTCTGAATAAACCAGACAAAGGCATTGTCATCCGCTATTTGCTCAAGGTAACGGGTTATTCTCGTCGACAATCAAATACTACCCGCAGAGCGGGTAGTATGATGAAAGCCCCCAGAGGGGGCTATTGTCAGAGTCCCGCCAACCTTAACTGCTCTTGGCGCTTCTCTTCTCGTTCCTGATTCTTTATGTACGCCCGTATCATCTGCTCATCTAAGCCAACTGTACTGACACAATAGCCTCGCGCCCAAAAATGTCGACCTGTAAAATTCCTTTTGACCTGCAGATATTCCCTGAATATCCGTATCGCTGATTTACCTTTCAGAAAACCGATGGTGTTTGCCACACTGTATTTGGGGGGGGGAAATCATCAACAGCATGTGAATGTAATCACGCATAGCGTAACCCTCTATCAATTCAACACCCTGCTGACGACACAACTCCCTCAATATCCCTCCTATTTCTTTCCTCAGCGTTCCG
>NZ_JBHNMF010000894.1:0-1167 GCF_048562965.1 Thiolapillus sp.
GCCCAGACAATTGGCTCCCGCTCAATCCGGGTGACCTGCTCGGAAGAGCCGGATGCGGGAAATCCGCACGTCCGGTTCTGTGAGGGTGAAAGCCAGCAATGGCCGATCTACTCGACTAGCCGTGATTCATAAACGGCAGCATTTGGACGCTGAGGATATTCCGAGAGATCAATAACGACAAAGCCACCGAGATCGGGGGCTTTGTCGTACAATTATGACAACGTATAAGACAACGCATAAATATTAATTTGGCTATTGGTTGAATTAGTGATAATTCGATAACAACGGATATTATCTAACGCCACTCCTAAAGACTGCCATTTACTTTTTATATCAGAGATTTGGCTGCTCTCATCCAAACACATAGCTTCCAATATACTTTCTTCCGCCACAACACCAAAATTCATTCTTGCATCAAATAAGTAACAGTCATTAAAAACAATGTCGTTTTGATTTCCATCTGGCCACTTAATCACAAAGGTAATAATGTCGTTATTACCAGCATTCGAACGGTCAATGCTAATTGATAGCAGCTCAGCATCATGCCACGGCAAAGAATTAAATTTAGTATCCATACTAGAATCCTGGATCTTTATCGCCTGGCCTTGGACTGTAGTGCGTTCCCTTACCATTTTTGTGATAGTGAGAATAATTTGGTCCCTTTTGCCCTAGCGGTGTCGGAGGGTCAATGCGCAAACGTTCTTTAAACTTGCCATTAACTATCTCACCATAGTTCCCTGATCTATGCGGGTTTTGCACATAGTTATCCGGAATTTTGTATTTAGCGCCGGGAGGAAGTGCCACACCATCTTTTGTTACATGAATAACGCCTTTCTTTGTGGCTGAACGAACCCCACCAATCCATCCCCCCCCACTGAGAATCGCAGACAGCCCATCCGTCAAAGCATCCAAGCCTTGGTCAATATCTTCGATAGTTCTTACATCGAGTTCTGGTGGAAAGCCAACTACACATTCTGCGGTTTCACACTTTCCTCCGTATTTCTGATTATATCCTTCCGCTGTAAGATACTCCCCCATCTGGTTATACAAATACCCAAACGCCCCGCTCAGTGCCCCATTTGCGAACTTTCCTCCCGACAGGGTACTGGCCGTGCCGCCAATGATGGCCGACGCTGCTGCACCACCAAACTTTCCAGGAATGCTTTC
>NZ_JBHNMF010000895.1:0-1166 GCF_048562965.1 Thiolapillus sp.
ATCATCAAATGGAATGTATCAATCCATTCCCCAGGAACCGAAAGATGCCCAACAACCTACGCTACAACGACATTATTCCGGTGGGCATCGGCAAAGGGGTTGTAACCCTCATTGCCAATAGTAATGGCATCCGTTTTTTACCGCCTTCCGCACAGGTTGACACTGCGCCTGGTGCTGGCGGGTATTTCAATGTCGAGATGCCTTTGCTGAAACGGTAGATGCCGTCGCAGCACGCTTGCTAGGCGTTTCAGTTGAGGATATTTCAGCGGCCAATGGCCGCGCCCGGAGCTCAATGAAATGAGCACCGAGTATGTCGTTGGTTTTCTCTTTTCGGAAGATCTTGAATGGGTTGCGCTGATTCGTAAAGCGCGACCTGAATGGCAGGCTGGGTTGTTGAATGGGATCGGTGGCCACATTGAAAATACCGACGAATCACCTCTACATGCAATGCGTCGTGAGTTCAAAGAAGAGGCCGGCGTTTATGTTGAGGACTGGCAGCATTACGCCCGACTTTCGGAGAATGGGCAGTTCACTGTTGACTTCTTCTATGCGAGCGGTGACCTCGGAGAACTAAGGACCACAACTGATGAAAGTATTGTGGTTATTGGCGTGAACACGCTGGACACATACAAGATCGTTGAGAACGTGTCATGGCTGGTTCCGTTAGCAGTCGATTGCCTTGTGGACGGACGGCCTGGCTTCGCTGAAATCACCTACCCAAGCAAGAACAACGTGTTACCAAATCCCGTTTCTTCCGATTTAACAGAAAAGATTGGGGAAGTGCTAAACAACGTCGCCTCCTCATCCGCTGCCAGCCATGGAGAGCGAAGCGAAGGCTGGTAGTCCCCAGTAGCCGCGAGGCCGCACTGTTTTCCCGGCGTGCCTTGCGCCAGAGGGAAAACAAAGTAGGCCTCCGAACGCGGCGTCCAGTCATATGGGAGCCAAGTACGGAGCAGCAACGAGCTTGCGAAGTTGTTGCGTAGTGCTTGGTGACCAGGACGGCTGGGGCACCAATAGGTTGTCAAAGGCCGAGTCGATTTTGGGGACTGGGATGTCCCAAAATCTATCACGAGGTCGAAGACACGCTTGTGAATCGGAATTGAGAACCATGAGCGCAGAAGAGATTGCCGTTGAGTGGTGGTGGCAGTGGGACGATAAAAAGAGTG
>NZ_JBHNMF010000896.1:0-1165 GCF_048562965.1 Thiolapillus sp.
AATATACATAAATACCTGAGCCTGTATTCTCGCGCCTGTCTACCAATAGATACGGCAAATGTTTTTTATATTTTGGTGCCTCTTTTTCAATAATATGTTCGATTACTGCTCTTTCGAATTCATTAATTTCGTGGGAGTTTATCATGGAATATCCCTCCTTGAAGCGGAACCAATTTGGAACCTCCCATTTACAACACGACCTCCAACCAGATCGACTTCGACGCCGTTAACATTAACTCGCGTTTGAGTATTGATGCCATTCTTGATGTTTAGCTTTCCACTCATAAGAGCTTGCTGAGCTGCATCATCCAAAGCTCGATATGCTTTTTCTTGATTGCCGCCAAACTTATCCAGCAGTTGACCTAGCCTGTGCTTTTCTTGCCCAAATACATGATTTAGTTTATTGGGATCAATTTTTCCTAAACCCCTTGCAGCAAACTTAGCCCCCTTCAACCAGCCGCCACCTAATGTCCCGGCTACTCCCCAAGCAACACCTTCCCAATCTCCATCGATCCCTGCAATGATAGTATCGTATGCAGAAATTGCGTTATCCACGATCGGAGTGTAGCCCGCAATATCTTTAATGGTCTCGGCATCCACATTTACGTTCGGGGGAGAGTAGTTACCTGCCAAACGTTGCGACCAGAAGTTGTAAAGATAACCAAAAGAGCCACTCAATGCCCCATTTGCGAAGATGGGTACACTTGACGTGCATCGTCGTACCGATGACCATTTTTTCTTGATGCAACAGACAGTTACATACGGTTTTTCCTTGATGCATTCCTGTTCTGGAGATTTTTTCTCTTGAAGCGGTTTTGGCTCTATTGTTGTCGGCTTGGTGCTTTGCTGCTGGACATACGCCGCGATCTGGCACAGCCAGGCCAGTCGCCACAGATAAAGAAGCTGTGGCGCATTGAGCTGGATGAGGGTTTTCGTCTGGCTGTCCATGCCAGGTATTTTACGCGATGACGGCCAGATCACGAAGATTCCTGTTTTTGGCTGCGTTTCTTTGAGCCTAGAGTTTAGAGTAAGCAACATTGTTCCACCGTAACTACTCACCCCTATCAGCATAGAGCTGTCCCGAAAAGGCCATTTGAATGGCGACCAGCGGATTGTATCCCTGATTTGCCATGGTCTGCAGGTAACTGGAGATGCGGCAATAGGC
>NZ_JBHNMF010000897.1:0-1164 GCF_048562965.1 Thiolapillus sp.
AGCGCCAGCTCTACACCGGATACTTGCCAGGGACTCTTGATTCCCAGTATCTGGGCGTATAGGTCTTTGTCTCTCATAGGGGATTACGATAATCTACCCACTCCATTTGGGGAAGAGCCTCACCATTGAGTAGCTTACGCAATGCCTCTAGAGCAAGATTCTTTTTCTCCATTCCCTGAACTTCTGCCAGGAACTCATCGGACAGGATTGAAATATCCGGCGTTTTTACACCTGCGGCATCTAGAATATCGACAATCTCAGTTGAAACAACGGCCCTGCTTACTATTTGTTGCACCGCAAAATCACGTTCAGCAGTAGTTTTTCCTTTACCAGGAACCGACTTAACGAGTGCAGCCCGGATAGCCTGAAAGAATCCTACCTCGTCCCGTATCTCCTTAGCTTCATCGCTGGCGGAAGCAAGTGCAAATGCTTTTGACAGTGCAAGCACAGCATCATTAAAGCGACGATGAGCACGTTTCTTACCTTCCTCACTGATTTCCTTCGCCGCTTCCTTTTGCTGCATGTCAAGAACCCACTCTATGGCTCCCGCCATCACAGTCAGTCGCTCCTGCGGTGTTCCGGTCAATCCGCACATGTAATCAAACCCATGGAACATGTCCCGCACAATCTCGTATTTCTCCAGCATAACAGCCACAGCCTGGGCTTCATCGATACCGGTTTGTTTCTGATCATCCCGTGAATACTGACTAAGCGCACTCTTCAGGTTTTGTGCGATACCGATATAGTCAACGACAAGTCCAGCCGGTTTATCCCGAAAAACCCTGTTCACACGAGCAATCGCCTGCATTAGTCCGTGGCCCTGCATCGGCTTGTCGATATACATGGTATGCATGATATGCATGCACGGGGCATCAAAACCTGTCAGCCACATATCCCGGACTATTACAAGCTTCAACTCATCATCCGGGTCCTTGGCCCGTTTTGCCACAAGCGTATCTTCGGCCTCGTGATAGATTTTGGGACATCCCAGTCCCCAAAATCTATCACGAGGCCGAAGACACGCTTGGTATTTTCACTTGGTAATGGAATTTGATTGCATATAATAAAGCTAGAGTTTAGAGTAAGCAACATTGTTCCACCGTATATTTTCGGGTGAAATAAAGTTGCTATTTTGTTCATACTGCCCGTTAGAGCTTGTTCTAT
>NZ_JBHNMF010000898.1:0-1160 GCF_048562965.1 Thiolapillus sp.
GTGCACGTGCTCGACCGGTTCCACATCATGGCCCATTTCAGCAAGGCCCTGGACGAAGTGCGTGCCGGCGAGGTGAAGGAGCTGAAGGCCAAGGGATATGAGCCTGTTCTGACGAAAAGCCGCTGGCTGCTGCTGAAGCGACCGGAACATTTGACCGATGCGCAGGAGAGCAAGCTGGCGGAACTGCTGCAGTACAACCTTCGCAGCGTGCGGGCCTACCTGCTGAAGGAGGCGTTCCAGTTCTTCTGGGGTTACGTTTCGCCCTACTGGGCCGGTCAGTTTCTGGATAGGTGGTGTACGAAAACGATGCGATCGAAAATCGAGCCGATGAAGAAAGTGGCCCGGATGCTGCGAGGTCATCGGCCGCTGTTGCTCAACTGGTTCCGGGCCAGGGGGCAGCTTTCCAGTGGTGTTGTGGAGGGTTTCAACACCAAGGCAAAACTGACCTCCAGAAAATCCTTCGGTTTTCGGACGTATCGGGGCGCGGAAATCGCTTTGTATCATGCACTTGCTGCTTTACCCGAGCCTGAGTTTACCCACAAATTCTGCTGAGGAGCCAAAATAGTTGACATAGCAAGGCGCGGCCTCTCAGAAGAGAAATCAACACAAACTTCTGGAGGCCGCTATGGACGCGAAAGGATATAGCCGTATCCCCCGCGAACTGTGTTATTGGATAACATTTTTGGCAGAAGCGCTACCCCTGAGATCCGTGGGTACCTTCATTGAATTGTTGATCGGGGCGATGCTCACCCCAGCAGGCTTTGTAACCGAAGCCTACTTGGTCGTCACGATGCGCAATCACTGGAGCAGTTATTACAAATGGTTGCAGAAAGGGCGCTGGTCCTGGTTGGGGCTGTCTCGACAGTTTGTCCGATTGATATTGAAGGTCGTGAAGCAGGAAGTCATTCACCTGGTGATCGATGATACCTTGACGCTTCGCGCCTCGAAGAAGGCGCCGGGGAGCCAGATTCATCATCAGCATGGCAACAAGCCGAATTTGGCGCAATATGTAAGAGGCCAATGCTGGGTCAGCCTGGCTTGGGTGATCAGGCGAGAGAAACAGCCGGTGGCCTTGCCCTTGTTGACCCGCCTGGTTCCTGGTATCAGTAACACGGGAAAACGGGTGGCGGCCAAAACCCTGATACGGGCCGTATACCGTT
>NZ_JBHNMF010000899.1:0-1159 GCF_048562965.1 Thiolapillus sp.
AGAGTGTTTTACCCAGTTGTATTCGATCCTGTTGGGTCATTCGTTGTTTTCCTCCATCCCCGCGTGAGTCCATGGTATCAGCCGGGCGGGCAAGTATCCGGGATTACTTCCGGGGTGGTTTCTTGGCAGGTCACCAGCGTCCCGTGAGGCACGGTGACAAACGAAGCACGGTCTGACGGCGGCGCGCCATGATGGATGGCCTGCCGGAATCCTCGCAAAAAGCAGGGGATGTCGGCGTGTCCGCCGGCCAATATAGCCTTTGTTGTGTATCGCCATTATCGTTTTATGCGACACAAGGCAGTTTGTCGTCCCCTGGCGATACACAAGGACGTTCATGACACCTCCCTGCCCTCCGCGATATTGATCATCCTCGGGAAGCTCAGAATGGCTGGCCTGCGTTACCTGCGGCAACAGACCCTTGCCGTCCAGATCAGAGCGAAGAAGGCCGTTCGGCACAGAAGGTTGCATCTATGCCACATCCTGCGGGAAAAGCTGCTGCATCAGGCCTTTCTTGAGGTTCTTGAGGGCGTCGAGCTTGTGCGACTCCAGCCCGATCACCTCATCAAGGGAGGAGAGGCAGTGGGCGATTTTTTGTTGTTCGGGTAAACTGGGAATAGAAATCTTTAACTTTGATAGATTTCCTCGACTAATTCTTTTTCTAGTTGAACCAAAAGCATGAGACTCAGCCACTGACAAATACGCTGGCGTTTGACTTAGTAAGATGAAGATATAAGGAACCACTATGTTTTTATCAAATCTAACTATTGCGCAATCAACAGCGGTTATCATTCTTTCTTTTATAGCGGGAATAATGCACGCGCGACCAACAGGGTTAGGTAGCCGAGAAACCAAGCAGTCACCAGGAAAAATTTCAGTACAATTTAGCCTTTTAAAAGTTTCTTCCGAGATATACCGAGCATTATTATTCTTTTGAATGAAACCGCCTACTCCAATATTTCCAGTTTGGATTAATCTTATGCCGACGCTAGACTGATCCTTTGATTCAATCCAATTACCATCTTGCAATTCCTCGACAATCTCCCCCAACCGCTTCACCTCCCACGCCCCCGCCTCCCGAAACTCAGGAAAGCGCAGGCGGGGTGTGGTTTCGCCCTCGGCGGGGAAGAGCTGCTGCATCAGGCCCTTCTTGTGCTGTTTC
>NZ_JBHNMF010000900.1:0-1158 GCF_048562965.1 Thiolapillus sp.
TCCCACGCTGTTGATGTCATAAATGTCCTTGCTGCTCCAATGGAAATTATCATCATGGTCAAACGACCGCACCGAGCAATCCTGCGGTTGCAGGATCTTTGGCGAAGACGGCAACTTCCCTCATCAGCACCGGAGTCCAACACCAGCTTACTGCTAGGTGCGAAAGAAGCTGATGGTGAAATCTTATATTTGAATGTCGGCAACGAATTCGGCGGGCACCAGCCTCATGGCCCCCACACCTTGATAGCCGGTGAAACCGGGAGTGGTAAAGGTGTATTGGTTCAGTCTTTACTATTGGATATATGCGCAACAAACTCTCCTGAAAAAGCACGCATCCGTATGATTGATCCCAAGGCCGGGATTGATTTTCCTTGGCTGCGAAACATGCCACATCTCGATGGAGACCTCATTACCGAGCAGGATGAAGCCATCCAGGCTCTCGAAGAATTGGTGGCCGAGATGGAAAGAAGAAACCGTCTTCTTGCGGAGGCCGGTGTCACCAAGCTCGATAACTACAATCGCAAAGTCCCACCATCCGAGCAGCTTCCACGAATCTGGTTGTTCCATGACGAGTTAGCAGACTGGATGATGATTAACGAGTACAGAGATGCCGTTGATTTGAATGCAAGCCGCTTGGGCGTTAAGGCGCGGGCAGCAGGAATCAATCTTGTCCTGATCACACAACGACCGGATAAAGATGCCTTGCCGATGCAACTCCGAGCAAATTTGACAAACCGGCTGGTTTTAAAGGTTGCAGATAAGAAGAACTCTATGCTGGTTCTTGATGAACCTGGCGCTGAACGTTTGCTTGGCAGAGGTCATTTGGCGGCAAGGCTCTCAGGAGAAGGGAAAGTTATTTTGGCCCAAGTTCCATTTGCATCCGAAGAAGAGATTGCTGAATTAGCACAACTGATACAAGTCAGTCGATTGGATAAGAAATCTAGCATAAATTGGACAGAGTGAATTATCGGCTTATTGCAATCCACGGTGCAAAAACCTAGCTTTTCCTAAGCAGATCATCGTGCTCTGCCAAGGACTCCAAGGTTGAAATAGGGGTACCGTAACTTTTCTCGATTCTATCGCCCGTGGTAGAAACCGGCTTCGAAATGTCTTTGGTTTCTCCGGTATGGGTCACAACGGTGCCACTTTCTCTCATTA
>NZ_JBHNMF010000901.1:0-1156 GCF_048562965.1 Thiolapillus sp.
GTTGTTGCGTAGTGCTTGGTGACCAGGACGGCTGGGGCACAAATAGGTTGTCAAAGGCCGAGTCGATTTTGGGGACTGGGATGTCCCAAAATCTATCACGAGGTCGAAGACACGCTTGTTCACCGCAAGCCGATGATACGGCGGCACTGTAATCCGGCATGAGTATCAGCCCGCCACAACCCATGAAAATGCCCCGGGAGGAAAAAGCAGCGCCACAGCAGAAATAGGCCAGACATAAAAAAGCCGCGGCAGTGGATACTGCGGCGGCTTTTGTGTTTTCAGTTTGTGCGATCAGGCGATGCCGAGCTTCTCCTTGATAGTGGCAACGACTTCGTCACTGGAAGTGGCGTTGATGTCCCACAGCATACCTTCCTTCTCGTAGAAACCCACCAGAGGCGCGGTCTGCTCGTTGAAAACGTCCAGGCGCTTGGAGATGGCTTCTTCAGTTTCATCGTCACGCTGCACGACCTTGCCGCCGCACTTGTCGCACACGCCTTCCACCTTGGGCGGGTTGCTCTTCACGTTGTAGATGGCGCCGCAGTCTTCGCAGGTGCGGCGGGTGGTGAGGCGGTCCAGGATCACGTCACGGGGCACGTTCAGATTGACCACGCCGTCCAGCTCGATGTTGAGCTTGGTCAGCAGTTCCTTCAGGGCTTCGGCCTGGGGAATGGTGCGGGGGAAGCCGTCCAGCAGGAAACCGGATTTGCAATCGTCTTCCAGCAGGCGCTCGCCCATGATGCCCATGATCAGGGAATCGGGCACCAGATCGCCGCGGCTCATGTAACCCTGGGCTTCTTTGCCCAGATCGGTGCCTTCCTTGACGGCGGCGCGCAGGATATCGCCGGTGGAAATCTGTACGGAACCGTCGATGGCGGTCAGCATCTTGGCTACGGTGCCCTTGCCTGCGCCGGGGGCGCCCAAAAGAATCAGTCTCATTGTGGAAATCTCCAGTAAATTCAGATGTGAAAAATCTTGTGAGCCGTGCTCGCCAAGGCTCAAGTGGCGCGTATTTTAATGGTGCGGGGAAAAAATTGCCATGGTAACTACTCACCCCTAAGATGAGTACAAGCCTGCCTCGATGGATCTACAATCGCTTTTTCATGTCTGTAGAGGCTTGACATCATAGTACGCCGAGTCTATGCTATTGACCCAACAC
>NZ_JBHNMF010000902.1:0-1154 GCF_048562965.1 Thiolapillus sp.
CGCGTTCGGAGGCCTACTTTGTTTTCCCTCTGGCGCAAGGCACGCCGGGAAAACAGTGCGGCCTCGCGGCTACTGGGGTCTACCAGCCTTCGCTTCGCTCTCCATGGCTGGCAGCGAAGGAGGCCATTTTCTTACTTCGCACGCCGGTACGGCAGAGCCTTTTCGTGTCTCACCGCCACAGGCGGTGGTTTACCAAGTTTTAATTACTGGTCGGACAGCCTGCAGGTATCCCGCTATACTACGGAATCCTTTTCCGAAGCACAGATATTCACATGAAACAGCCTGAAATCCGACGCCGGCTGATCTGGAGCAAGACCTTGCGCTGGTGTCACTGGGGCATGACCCTGTCCGTGCTGGTGCTGCTCTTCAGCGGCTGGCTCATCACCTGGATACCGGAAAAGGCCGACAACCTGGATGACGCACACTACGTCGGGGCTGCAGTGCTCATTGCCGTCCTTACCATTCGTTTGTGGCTGTTGCTGCTGGGCAAGAGCAATGACCTGCTGAAAAACCTGCTGCCGAACCGGCACCAGCTGAGGCAGGGGTGGCAGGTATTGCGCTCCTATCTATCGCTGGGAAAGATCCCCCTGCCAAAATGGTATGCACATAACCCCCTGTGGGCGCCGCTCTATCTCTTACTCTTCGCCATCCTGCTTTTGCAGATTTTCAGCGGACTGCTGCTTCTCAACCAGATCACCCTGCTGGGTGAACTGAGCATCCGCCAGATGCATATACTAGGATTCCAGGTCATCAGCCTGTTCACACTCCTTCATATTCTCGCCAGCTTTTTCCACGACGCCAAGGACACGGGATCGGACATCTCAGCCATGGTCAACGGCCATCGCATCTTTATCATCGAATCCCAGCAGCCTGAAACGCCACAAAGCAGCACTGTCATATCACTGGACAGCCTCAAGAAAACCATCAATAAGCCGTAAGCCCGGCAGTAGGGGAAAAATTTGATCCCTGTCAAAGCAGGGTTTGATTCTGCCCCTCCTCCTCTTTTCCCGTCGCTTTTTCTGATCTATTTTATTCCTGAATCCGTGACTTCGGCAGCCACCTGAAAGTCGTTCGCCCGATGATAATCGCGTAAAATTGCAGTTCCAGTGATTTTCATGATTTCACCCAAGGGGTGAACTGCCAATGACATTCAT
>NZ_JBHNMF010000903.1:0-1153 GCF_048562965.1 Thiolapillus sp.
GTTTTGACAACGCCATCATAAAGAAAACGAACACTACAAAATGAACTCAAAACGCCGGAAAAACGTGGTTTGAAACAAACAATGAGTTAAACTACAATTAAGACATGGAACACACCGGGTATCCATAACAGTCCCGGCATCTCGAAGCATTCAGCACAGACCGTCATCACGACGGCGCGGCGCCAGGCGGCGCTGCCACTTCCATCCTGGAACATACCGCCCCCCCCCCGCGTGCCCTTTTCCCTGGCCGTTTTGCGCCCAGCGAACAGCGCATGCGTGCACCTGTATGAATTTTGCTCCATCCGGAGCCCTCGTAGCGCGAGGTTAAACGCGCCATCACAACGTGATGCTAGATAGCGACTGGCATGGCGAAACATCAAACAGGGGTCGCGCCCCAAGGAGGAATCAATGTTGGTATCGAAGAAAGAGTACCAACGCTGGCTGGACACAGCCAGCAACGAGGAGCTGGCCGAGCGCCAGCGGGCCTTGCTTGCGGTGATGGACAAGATCACCGAAGGGGATGTGCTGGACCAGGCCCGGTACTATCTCCGCCTCACCGAGGAGGAGATGGTCATTCGGGAGCTTTATCCCGAGACACGGACCTGATCCCTAGGGCGTTGCGGCGTTGCATGATGGCGGATAGCCGATGTGCATCGTCGTAGCGCCCATCGAGCACGGCTAGCAGAGCATTGGCATCAAGGCTTTTGTCGCGCTGACGCTGCAACCGCAACCGCCCCAGTGCAAGCTGATCCTCATAGGGCAGGCGGTGCGCGTAGCGTTCGCACAGCGACAGAAATTCCTTGGTACCGAAAGTTTCCGGATGTTCGAGCAGTGCTTTGAACTTCCGGTCGGCGCCACCTTGGATGGATGTCAGAGTCTTCATGGCCTTACTTTAACACGCGCGGGGAATTTGCCACCCCGGTGCAATCAAACACCGCCTGGCAAGCGGAAGGAGAACAAGGTGAATATTGAAAAAAGTACCCTAGCGGAGTACCAGGAACGGATACAGGCCGGTTGTGAGCCCGTATCATTCGAGGAACTCCGCCGGCGGGGCGAGGAGCTGGGGTACCGGCTGAAGGCGGAATTCAAGTACATCAACACCGCCAACCCCAGGCCTTGGCATGCGTTGTCCTGCAACTGGATTGAGAAGTCT
>NZ_JBHNMF010000904.1:0-1151 GCF_048562965.1 Thiolapillus sp.
CATTATTTTCAATATTTAATTGAATATTCATTTTGTTATCTTCTGAAGATACCGAAACAGCGGGATAAAGCGATTTGTCGTTAATCATCCTCAGTGGTTCGGCTGGGTCGCACTGTGGTGGCGGCGGCGGTGTGAACGGCAACGATTCGCAACCTGCCAAGGCAAAATACAGCAAGGCAATTGATAGGTTTTTCACTGTGTGATTCTCCACAATTAAATCAATAGTGCATGTTTTGCATCGCAATATTATATATATTGCAAAATTGCGCCCAAAAAAATTTATCGTCTGAAAATCTTATTACTGCGGAATGCTGGAATCTTTCTTTCTGTTGTTAGATATTGACTTGCAGCTTTGTAAGGCCGTGTGTTTTTCGATAATCCTGCTACTTTTTGCGCTCTGTCTACCGCCCCAGCAAACGCCCCCATTGTGGAAAAGGCAATTCCACCACCAATAGCTGTAGCGATTGACGGTATTTGGCGCAAAATCAATGTACCAAAAGCAAATGCTATAAATATAACAGCAGCATCATTTAGTCCTTTTGCGGCATCTAATGGCTTCACTTGTTCAGCCACTATTTCGATAATAATATTTAGTATTATTGAAACAAAAAATAAAATTAGTGTGTAGTTGGCTAATTGCCCTACCCATGACTCTGTAAATTTTTTTGTTTGCTCAAATAGCGATAGCACTATAAATATTGGTCCCGCAATAAGGAGTAAGGAAATCAACATTTTAGAAGATATGATTAAAAAAGCCGAAAATAATGTAAGCGCAATTGATCCAATCCATAAAAACAGCGCTACTATAAGGTAAACATAGGAATCAGGATAAACACTAAGCTGTTCTATAGAAATATCAGCTAATGAAAAAGCGACTTTTAATAGTAGATCGAGGTTTTCAAGTGAATCAGCAGTAGGTGCACCGCCAATCATAACAACTGAAGATAGCTGAGTACCCGCACCGTACACGAAAGCAATAATTACTGGTGCGTAAATGGTTATATTTAATGCAAAGGCGATAACAACGGATATTTTTATAATTCTTGATATGCCGGTAATTAAAAGCTCATCTATCTTACCAAGCATATGCGCGATTCCCCAAAGCGCAAAATATATTATTAGGACATTATTAAAAATCGGCTTTAACCAAC
>NZ_JBHNMF010000905.1:0-1150 GCF_048562965.1 Thiolapillus sp.
ATAAAAACCAATTTCCCGCAGGAATGGTCCTGCGGGATTGATCGCTGCTCGGAAATGAACACAAAGAAAAGCCGGGGTTTGGTCCCCGGCCAATGAAATCACATGAGGTACATCAAATGAAGCTGCCTTCCCTGCGTGATACAGTGTCCCCGGTTCCCATCGAGGCAGCCTGTCTGGCAACAGCAGCGGATTGTGGTTTTTCCGTGGCTCGATCCCGGCTGTTGGATGAGGGGCTGGCTCTGCTGCTGGTGGAGCGGTTCGATCTCACCTCCCGGGGCGGGAGGCGACACATGGTATCGTTCAAGACGCTGCTCAATGCCGAACACCATTACAACAAAAGTTATCTTGATATCGCCCGCCTGCTGGAAATTCATTCCGCCGATCCTGGGGCGGACAAGGCGGCTTTGTTCCGGCAGATGCTGTTCAATGCCTGTATCGGCAACACCGACGATCACCTGAAAAACTTTGCCCTGTTGCATGATGAACAGGGCTGGCGGCTGTCCCCAGCCTATGACCTGGTGCCCACCTTTCCCCTGCAGGCCAGAGCTGAACACGTGTTGCGTTTCAACCTGGACAACCGGCGTCCTGACTGGATCAACGTGGAACAGCTGGGCCGTGCCTTTGGTTTCTCGACCGTGAGGACCCGTAACCTGATCGAACAGGTGCTGACGGGATTGTCCGGACTGGAGGGGCAGTTGCAACAGTGTGGGGTTCCCGAGGAGACGGCCCTTTCCCTGCTCCGTCATGTGGCGACCTATATCGGTCAATACCGCTGAATCAGCAGATGCGGTATTGCCGGGGCAGGCAGCAGGCTGACAGCGTGACCTGTTACGCATCAGATCATGCCAGTCCCGCGATCCGACTGGCGCTTACGTGGGTACACCTCAGAGTCCCGTCATCTAAATCTTGGCTGGGGTGGTATCTGATCGGAAAAACGCCGTAAATACATTCCTGTAGGCTCCGCGTCGGCATCCCTGCCTCCGATGTTTTCCGATCAGACACCACCCCGCCTTATCAATAACTTAGGAACTTAGTCGAGTAGATCGGCCATTGCTGGCTTTCACCCTCACAGAACCGGACGTGCGGATTTCCCGCATCCGGCTCTTCCGAGCAGGTCACCCGGATTGAGCGGGAGCCAATTGTCTGGGCG
>NZ_JBHNMF010000906.1:0-1146 GCF_048562965.1 Thiolapillus sp.
CAGTGTGGAATATACGGCGACCGTTACGGTTACGGAGGTCAACGATCCGCCTGCAGCACAAGACCTTAATGTTGTGGTAACAGAGGACTCGACTGGTGATGAATGGGATATTGGTGCCAGTGATGTCGACAGCACATTTGTTACCGGCGTTATTGTCACACAGCCCAGTCATGGTACGCCCAGGGCGCCATATAAGAAACTCAACAGCTGTTCTGGAAGTTGCGGGCAGTTGAATGGTTCTTATTATGTAGGATACACCCCGGATTCTGACTATTACGGTACAGATTCGTTCGAGTACAAGATATGTGACGATAAAGGCACTTGCGCTCAGAAGTATACGGTTACCATAGCTGTTAATGGTGTCAATGATGCGCCGGTATTCGATGATTTTACAATCTCAACAGGTGAAGATACGGCAAGTCAGCCTTATACGTTAAATGCCACAGATGTGGATGCAACCGATGTAATCACATATACCATAAAAAATGGTGACAATGCCGATCCGGCACATGGCGTCGCTTCTATCACTGGTGATCAAGTGTCGTTCATACCGCATTTTGACTGGAATGGGTCGACAACATTCAAAGTCACGGCTTGTGATAACAACAGTACCGGCACGTTGAACCCTGGTGTGCCTGCCTGCACTGTTGCTACAGGCACAGTAACGGTTAGGCCACAAAACGATGCTCCTACAGCAAAAGACATTTCTGTAGCGGCGACAGAAGACCAGCCCTCTGTTGTCGACATTGATGCTTATGACGCCGACAGCACATCGGTTACGGGGCAGATAGTAACGCAGCCTACCCATGGGACAGTAACAGCCCCTTCAAAACATACGGATTCGTGCATGAATCCTTGTGGGCAGATCGATGGAGCCTATGTTGTGGAATACACGCCGGATAAAGACTATTACGGCCCGGATTCCTTCGAGTACAAAATATGCGATGACCAGGGGGCCTGCTCTCCGACATACGCAGCGACAGTCGATGTGGCGCCGGTAAATGACCCACCACAGGCGGCTGAACTGGAATTCCTGGCCAAAAAAGGCATGCAGACGGGGTGGAAAGCGCCCATTGTACTAGACCCGGATCCCAACCAAACCTTTACGCTGTCTATCGTATGGCATGGAACGAACCTAACCCCGAC
>NZ_JBHNMF010000907.1:0-1145 GCF_048562965.1 Thiolapillus sp.
TGAACCAGTATTCAACTCTTTGGGTTACTTACCGTGCCACAGCAGAGCGTTTAAAGCATGAAAAGTATCTGTTTCTTTCTGTCGCGGGTCCCTATAAAGAGCTGACCGAGTCCGAACGGCTGATCGTCCTTGCTGAGCGCATCGAAGAGCACGTATCGACCGAACATGCGAATTGGTCCAACGAAACCCGGCGAGTCATGATGGCCCAGAAAAAAGAGGGTGCATGATGGCGATTACTCGACCAGAAGAAATCGTGCTTGGCGAAACTTGTCTTGCGACGCCCGTATTTTTCCCCTCCATATCCACTGTCAAGACTGCACTGCAGCCGGCGGAATACCTAGCGACGCTATATTCCTTGCGAGAAATGAATAAGCAGTTCTTGGTGTCTGCCTTTGACATGGGGCGATCGGGAAATGGCGATGGGTTGGCTAAGTGGCTGGCCGCCGCCCATGAGGCTGGTGCGACCATACTGATGGATTCTGGTAACTACGAAAGCTATTGGAAAGAGGAGCAGGCAAGATGGCGCCAAGAAAATTTCCATGATGCTCTGCAAAGGTTTTCTTGCTCATTCGCCTTTGGCTTTGATGAGCAGTTCCCTCCAACTGATCTGGATACTCATGCCGAATTGGTTATCGAGCGCTGGCGGCAGGATCAAGCAGCTGCCGGAGATCGCATAATTGTACCTATCGTGCACGAGAATATCGAAAGACTGCCGAGTCTGTGTGCACGTATTGCACAGGAGACGGGGGTACCGATGATTGCAGTCGCCGAGCGGCGACTGGGAAGTGGCGTATTTGAGCGCACACGGTCTGTTATGGTGTTACGCGAGGTGCTCGATTCCATTGGACGCTACGTTGGGCTTCATCTCCTGGGTACAGGTAACCCGATTTCGCTTGCGCTCTATTCATGGGCCGGCGCAGACAGCTTCGATGGCCTTGAGTGGTGTCAAACAGTTGTTGATCACGAGACAGGACTTCTATTCCACTTCTCCCAGTCAGATTTTTTCCGGAAACAGACAGCCTGGGGAGACGATGATCTCTCATTTCAGGCTCGTACGTTGGCTCATAATTTAGCGTTTTACGCGGACTGGATGGACCGGCTTCGGGAAGCAGTCAACGATGGCGATGTTCTCAATTTCTTCCGCT
>NZ_JBHNMF010000908.1:0-1144 GCF_048562965.1 Thiolapillus sp.
GAGCAGGATGCAGCAATCAGCGTATAGAACAAGCTCTAACGGGCAGTATGAACAAAATAGCAACTTTATTTCACCCGAAAATATACGGTGGAACAATGTTGCTTACTCTAAACTCTAGGTATTGTTACTAATTGATCTAAAAGGAGTAATAAATGCCCTATTTTACTTATGAAGTCATCACCCACCCGGAATCAGGAGCGAGACTGCTCACGCATATCGAAACCTATCCCAAGTACCGGGAAGCCAAACTGCGGGTAAAGGAAGAGCGGGACAAACACCCGGATCGGGATCCCCAGGAATTCAGGCTGGTTTTTGCCAAAAACACTGTGGAAGCAGAGAAACTGCTCAGCATTCCCCGGGATGAGCGCGTCATCGGCGATATCTGACAGGATGTGAAAAAGCCCACGGAAGGGTTTCCTTCTTCACCTCGAAAAAAACTGTCCGAAACCGTATCTACAATTATTCGGCCAGCCGCACTACGAACACATCACAGCGCGCACTGTGAACAATGGCCACAGCCGTTGAGCCCAGCAGCTTCGCAATGCCATGCCTGCCATGAGAGCCCACCACGATCAGGTCGACTTTCTGAGCCTCCGCATAGGAAAGTACCGCGCTTTTCGGTGTTCCCCAGAGCACATCATGCTGAACATCCGCATAATCCAGACTTTTCGCCAGTTGCTCCATTCTCAATACCGCCTGGTCATGGATCTGCTGATCCAGTTCTGCAAATTCTCCCGGATCGATCATCAGGGGGTCATAGCCGAGATCCGGGTAGAAGCTGTTCTCCACCGCGTGAATCAGCGATAGTTTTGAATCATGCAGCCGCACCAGTTCAAGCGCCCGCGCCAGCGCCAGCGCCAGCGCATGACTGGAATGTGGCGTAAAGTCCAGCGCAACCAGTATATGCCTGTAAGGATCCGGTTTCCTGTTCGCCAGTTCGACAGGATCCTCTGTCGTTGGGGAGACGTCCTCCCTGCCCTCCCGCAACCAGTCCCAGGCATCCTGAATGCTGTTCTTGTAAAAAAGTAACTACTCACCCCTATCAGCATAGAGCTGTCCCGAAAAGGCCATTTGAATGGCGACCAGCGGATTGTATCCCTGATTTGCCATGGTCTGCAGGTAACTGGAGATGCGGCAATAGGCC
>NZ_JBHNMF010000909.1:0-1142 GCF_048562965.1 Thiolapillus sp.
GTTGCTGGATCGCGGCGGTCTGCTCGCGGCTTTCGTTGATACTCAACACCACACAACGATTGAGCAGCTCTTCATCAATGTCGATGGCCGTGGTGGTCAGAAACAGCATCACCGGGCCTTCAACCCGGTATTCCTCAGTCACCAGCTTGCCACTCTCGGGGTCTTTGCCGGTACTGGCGATGGTCAGCTCACCCTGGCTCTGCAACAGCTTCAAGGCATAGGCTGCCTGCCTTACCCCTTCCTCTTCGGCAATGCCGAGGATTTTGTGTTTCAGATCGGACTCGCCGAGATAAAACAGGCTCTGCCCGGTCATCGCCGAGTAATGCACCCGGTCTTCTTCCGGCACCAATTTCAACACCGCATCCATCAGCGCGCTTTTGCCTGCCGCCGAAGTCGATTGCACGATGATGGCCAGCGGCATGTTCAACTTGCGGGATACACAGGCCAGATAGCCCATCAGGGCATTTGAAGGCTCACCGACCAGACCGGTTTTGGCAAAGTCCTCGATGATCCGCCCGGCCAGGTTGTTATCTTTCAGTAGCGTCAGAGCTTGCTCGCGCTCTGTGTCCTCCATCGTGTAGCCAGTCGGTTCCTTCGGTTGCAACGCTTCCTGAATCGCTTTGTCCTGCAAGCCTTCCAGTTGCAACAGCAGTTTGCCGAGATCGCGCTGAATAGTCTTGTCCTCAATGCCGCATTCAGTGGCGGCAACGCGAGCAAACGCCTGACGGTGTTTGGCGCTGTACAGGTCGAAGGTATCGACGTGTATCACCTCACCAACCTTCACCAACACATTGACCTTCATCACCTCGTAACTACTGTTCTTTTGCAGACCGCGAACGCGGTAGTGCCGATTACCGTATTCGATGTTGATTTCGTGGTCGGTGACTTCGGGGTGTTCCGGGTTTTCTGGTGCCGGAGGTACTGCGGCAGCAGGTAATGGTGGCGTTTCAGGCTTAGGACTCGGAGCTTCGATTTTTACCTGTGGTTCCTCGACTTGAGGCTGAGATTCGGCGGCTAAAGGAGGCAGGGTATTCGCTTCGTTTGAAGACGTGCCAAGTAACCGTCCCTGGCGCAGGGTTCCAGCCTCGCCATCCGTGGCGAGTCGCTCAGCGGGATCGAGTGACGTTAAGTCACTCGCTCTT
>NZ_JBHNMF010000910.1:0-1142 GCF_048562965.1 Thiolapillus sp.
CGCCCAGGAAACAAATCCATCTCCATGTCCCGAATAGTAGCCAGCACTCGACGTGCCATCATGGCTCAAACCGAGATTGTGTCCGAATTCATGGGATGCAGCTTCGGCAACCGACGAGGCCGAACCGCCACCAAGGTGGTTGAAATACACCAGGGCGGGAGAGTAATAGCTTGCGTAGTTTGACCGGCCAAACACATTGACAACGCCACACCGCCAGCGCCGGACGAAGGCATATCGGCATTTGTTGCCGTGGTGCTGCGTGTAATCAGGATACGGCCGGTATTGCTGTTGAACGCAGCAGGCTCTTCTGTTGTGACATCGATGTCGAAAGGCGCCAGGTCTTCCGCAATCCGATGCCAGATCTCACCGATCCGTGAACGTTCCTCGTCGTTGAAAACTGCGGCATTGCCATCGAGATCATAGGGCACGGCTTCATAGGATGCCACGCCGCTGCTGTTGTTCCAGGCCGTGTTCTCGATGGTATGACCGTCGAAATCGAGGTAGACCACATTGGATGAACCAGGACGGCTGTGCAGGGAAAACACATCGGCAGGAGCAATCGCTTCGGGAAGCAGGGCCGCTTGTGGAAGCGCCTCCTGCAGCGGCAGTGATGGAAAAGCATCCGCAAAATACACGCCGCCCTCAGCATCAACATGCATATAGCCCCTGTCAGCATCGCTGAAAGACAGTTTTTGCAGCCAATCCAGTGCCCGTTGCCTGGCGGCGACGGACAGGGCATCCAGTTCCACCGGCTGAAACAGGAAATCAAGCTGTTGCGGCGCCAGGGTTTCGCCCGCAGCATGAGAAATGGCCGGCATATCCTTGGCGGACGCGGCACCCCCCGAAAGCATCACTGAAAACGTAAAAAAGGCGACTCGGGAAACGACTGACAGAAAGCGGATCATATTCATGGACTGGATAACCGGGGAAAAGACAAAGCTCAAACGAAAAAGTATAAAGAGCGGGGCCCTTTCAACACGTGAACTCCATCACATAACCCCCTGGTCTCCAGATGCCAGCCCCTCTGGAAAACATTTTCCGGAGGGGCTGGAAGTTGAACAGCAGGCACCTAGTGTAGTGTTGCGTTCTTAATGGAACTAATAATTACAGTATTTGTCTATAATTTCTAGAGTTTAGAGTAA
>NZ_JBHNMF010000911.1:0-1141 GCF_048562965.1 Thiolapillus sp.
CTTGCCTACCCGGAGCGCATCGCGCAACGCCGTTCATCCGGCGAGGGCCGTTATCTGCTGGCATCCGGCAGCGGTGCAGAATTGCCGCCGGATGATGGCCTCGCCGTTGCCGACTACCTAGCTGTCGCCCACATGGATGCAGGCAGCCGGGAAGGGCGTATCTGGCTGGCCATGGCAGTGGATCTGGCGGAGTTGACGTCATTGCATGCTTCCCAGGTGCGTGAAACGGATGAGCTGAACTGGGATGAGCCGCGGCAGCGCGTGGTTGCCAGGAAGGTGACCCGGCTCGGCGCGTTGCAACTGTCCGTCAGGGAAACGCAGGCGCCGAGGGGAGCAGAAGCCACGAAGCTGTTGCTCCAGGCTGTACGCAGGCATGGCCTGGATTGTCTTCCCTGGAATGATGTTTCCCGCCAGTTGCAGGCGCGTCTCTCACATGCCGCCAGGCTCGAACCGGACGGAGGCTGGCCACGGGTGGTTGATGAATGGCTGGAGGACAACCTCGAGGACTGGCTGTTGCCCTAGCTCGAAGGCAAGCGCTCGCTGCAGGAAGTGCAGCAGCTGGACCTGGAGTCCATTCTAAGGTCCTTTCTCGACTGGGATCAGCAGCAGCGCCTGGATCGGCTGTTGCCCCGGCGCTGGTCGCTTGCCGATGGCAGCAGTGCGGCGATTGAATATCTCGGTGATCCGCCGGTGCTGGCTGTGCCATTGCAACTGATGTTCGGGGTGGCGCAAACACCGGCAGTGTTCCAGGACCGTCAGCCTTTGTTGCTGCACCTGCTGTCACCGGCAGGGCGTCCTTTGCAGGTAACAACAGACCTGGCTCACTTCTGGAGTCATGCCTGGGAACAGGTGAAGAAGGAAATGCGCGGACGTTACCCCAAGCACCAGTGGCCGGATGATCCTGTGAATGCCAGGCCGGTACGCCTGAAGCGGCAGCTCTGATCAGCCGAAGAAGCAGCCGTGGGCATCCTCGTCCACAGCATCGAGAAAGGTATCGAGTGAATCGGTTTCCGGCAGGGGCTAAAAAGCATGCCATAACTTCCCGCTTTTCACCTGGGTGGCCCTGGCAAAAGATTGTTCAATGCTGTTGTGCTGTCAGCCGTGCGTAAAGCAGGGGCAGCTGTCCGGGCAGTTCCATGGG
>NZ_JBHNMF010000912.1:0-1141 GCF_048562965.1 Thiolapillus sp.
AATCTACTATTGAAAAGTATCTTACCGGCACCTGCCTGGAAGAAAAAGACAAGATTGAAGACGAAGTGCCCTTTACCCAGAATCACGGTTACAAACTGGGGCTTGCCGCTAATTTTAATGCTCATTTTGCCATTGATACCCAATATTTCTGGGAATTCCTTGAAAACACCCAGGCTGACGAACTTGAAAAGCTGCAAAAGACAGGTGTTGACTGGCAACGAAAAATACTGGAACGATTTGACCGCCTTATCAAGAAATATGGCTTGCTGTATTTGTTAAAAAAAGGGTTGAATGTCGATGACGCCCACCTGACCCTGATTTACCCTGCACCGCTTGCAAGCAGTTCCGAACAGGTTAAACAGAACTTTGCCGATAACATCTTCAGCAGTACAAGGCAGGTGCGCTATTCCCTTGCCAATACACTCGAAGAAATCGACATGGTCTTGTTCGTCAACGGCCTGCCCTTTGCCACGCTGGAACTGAAAAACCCTTGGACGGGACAAACGGCCCGCTACCACGGGCAGAAACAATATCGCCATGATCGGGATACCAGCCAGCCCTTGCTGCAGTTTGGCCGCTGCCTGGTACACATGACCGTGGATACCGATGAAGTGTACATGACCACCAAGCTGGCAGGGAAAAGCACCTTCTTCTTACCATTCAACAAAGGCTATAACTTTGGCGCAGGCAACCCGCCGAATCCGGATGGCCATAAAACTGCCTATCTGTGGCAAGAGGTATTCAGCAAAGAAAGCATAGCGAATATTATCCAACATTTTGTGCGTCTGGATGGTAGCAGCAAGGATCCACTCAACAAGCGCACGTTATTCTTTCCACGTTATCACCAGATGGACGTAGTGCGTAGACTGGTCGCCCATGCCAGTGAACAAGGCGTCGGGAATACCTATCTGATTCAGCACTCGGCCGGTTCAGGAAAATCCAACTCGATTACCTGGGCGGCCTATCAATTGATAGAGGCCTACCCGGCGAGCAGCACGATCCCCGGTGCAAAAACTCTGGAACGTAACTACTCACCCCTAAGACTGAGTACAAGCCTGCCTCGATGGATCTACAATCGCTTTTTCATGTCTGTAGAGGCTTGACATCATAGTACGCCGAGTCTATGCTATTGACCCAACAC
>NZ_JBHNMF010000913.1:0-731 GCF_048562965.1 Thiolapillus sp.
AACGAGGCCGATGCCCAGTCGCTTTACGAAGAACGCTACTGTGCCCGTGGGGAAATGGAGAACCGTATCAAGGAACAACAACGGGGGCTGTTTGCTGATCGCACCAGTAGTGCCACTCTGCGGGCGAACCAACTGCGGCTGTACTTCTCTTCCTTTGCCTATGTCCTGCTGCATGGCCTGCGCCTGACAGCGCGCAAGGTCTGGCTGTCCTTCTCGGAAGCGTATCCCTACGCCAGTGATATTGCCCCGATCCTGGCCAATCTCAAGCAGCATCCTGCTTGGTCGCCGCCTGGATAGGTTCTTCCGTCCCCGACAACATCGGCTCAAAGAATCAGTCCTGGGTGCTGAGGGACTGGTGTGTCTGTTCTGTCAAAAAAACATCCTCCAGAGCTCCTGAGAGAGCGAAAAACATGAGAATCTCTTCTCCTGGCGAGTGCCTTGGCACGAGAAATTGGCTATCGAGCTATCTTGGCCACGTCCCGGTGCCCAAAATGCTGGAACCAGGAGATCGGTGAGCGATGCGGGCTAGAACCGCGCTCAACCGGGCAACAAAGCGATTCCATTCCAAATCTTCAAGGGTAACCAGATGCACATCCAATACCCACGCCTTGCCAGACAACGCCGGGTAGCGGGCACGATTATTTCTTGCTTCATCGTAACTACTCACCCCTATCAGCATAGAGCTGTCCCGAAAAGGCCATTTGAATGGCGACCAGCGGATTGTATCCCTG
>NZ_JBHNMF010000913.1:741-1141 GCF_048562965.1 Thiolapillus sp.
GGGCTAGAGAGCTTCGCCACCCGGCTGCCGGACCTGGCCATACTGGATATCGGCCTGGGAGATGAAATCGACGGGGGATTCGAACTGTGCCGGGAACTGCGCAGCGCGGCGCCAGCCCTGCCCATCATCTTTCTCAGCGCCAGGGACAGCGACATTGACATGGTTTCCGGCCTCCGTCTCGGCGCCGATGACTACCTCACCAAGGACATCAGCCTGCCTCACCTGACTGCCAGGGTTGCCGCACTGTTCCGGCGCGTGGCGGTGATGGCGCAGGACAGCCGCGAGAACCAGCTGCAGCAGGGTGATCTCGCACTGGATATGGACCGCCTCAGCGCCCACTGGAAACAGCAGCCGGTGGAGCTGACCGTCACCGAACTGTGGATGCTGCATGCCCTGGCGC
>NZ_JBHNMF010000914.1:0-1139 GCF_048562965.1 Thiolapillus sp.
CGACGGCTCCCACTTGGGGGCTGTCATCCAAGGCTTGAACGGAATGGGCAACGAAGGTCTGTGAGGCGACCCGCTGAATCGCATACCAACCATCTGCCGCTACGATGGGGCCGTCGTAGCGTAACCGGTCAAACCATACCGTTCTTCTCTCGGTGAATCTTGTGCCATAACCTGTCTCCACATTCACTGACGGGAGCACGATATGAGCAGGCGACGTAACAAGACTGAGTGGCAACGACTGATTGATGAGCAGACAACGAGCGGACTGAGTCAGCAGGCATTCTGCCAACAGGTGGGGATTCCGCTCGCCACTTTCGGCTATTGGAAGCGCAAGCTCCAAGCCGAGTCAGGCTCCAGGCCCACTGGATCCAGTGATACCTGCTCCCTCGCTGACTGGGTCGAGCTGCCGCCCTAGGGATCGACGTCTGGCGGCGGCTGGCAGGTCGAGCTCGATCTGGGCAACGGCCTCTGTCTGCGTCTGCGCCGGGACTGATAATGCTGCTACCCGAGTCCGGGGTCCGAGTGTGGCTGTATACCCCACCGACGGATATGCGCAAGTCCTTCGACGGGCTGTCTGCTTTGGTGCGGCAGAAGCTGGCCGAGGATCCGACCACTGGCCAGCTGTTCGTCTTTATCAATCGGCGCCGCACCCAGCTCAAGGTACTCTATTTCGAGGAGGGGGGCTATTGCGTGTGGAGCAAGCGACTGGAGGCAGGGCGGTTCCACTTCAATGCCCGGGGTAAGGACAGGCAGACGCTGAGTTGGACGGATCTGAAGCTGATCGTCGAGGGCATAGACCTGACGTCGGTGCGGCGTTTCAAGCGCTATCGGCAGGGTCATGGAGGGACGGTTGTAGTATAATTTCTTTCATGCAAGTTACGGATTGTACAGTAAAAAATACCTCTTCCGGCGCCTCGGATCCGGAAGCACTTTTCCGTACACTTCAAGCGGCCAAAACCGAAATCGATACCCTCAGGCAACAGCTCTGCCAAGCCCGGCAACAACTCGACTGGTTCAAACGCCAGTTGTTCGGCCGCAAATCCGAGAAGCGGATCATCGACAACCCCCATCAGCTCGACCTGGGCGAGTTACTGGGCGACACCCCCGTACCGGCCGAGCCAGAGCCCGAAGAGATCACC
>NZ_JBHNMF010000915.1:0-1132 GCF_048562965.1 Thiolapillus sp.
ACAGTTGGTTTGACGATGATAGCTGTCCGAATGGCGTCGCATCGGGCACTGGCGCTACATTGGGTACCAATTCCGGCAATCCTGAACTGGGGTCATTGCAAGATAACGGGGGTTATACGGAAACCATGATGCCGTCCGGGAAAAGCGGCCTCATCAATGCGGGCAATCCGCAAACCTGTACGGTACGTGACCAACGCTCAGCACAGCGCGTGGGTACCTGCGATATTGGAGCGGTGGAGTATGGCGGTAGCGTGCCACGGACGTTGACAGTCACCAACGATGAGAGCTTGGGCCCTGGATCACTCAGGGCAATCCTAACGGAGGCCAATGACGGTGACACGATTGTGTTTGATCCATCGCTTAAAAAGCATACCATCTTTATGCTGGGTTCCGGCCACGCCCCCAGACATATCACCCTTGATAAAAGCGTCGTCATTAACGGTGACGTTGATGGAGACCACAAACCCGATATCATTCTCAGTGGAACAGGTAACCACAACATGCACACGCGATTGCTGAGCGTTAATCAGGGAAAAACGGTAACCCTGGAGGGGCTCAGACTTGTGCACGGCTTTGCTGATTATGGGGGCGCCATCTGGAACCACGGCACGCTAACGATCAATTACTGCCGGTTGAGCTACAACACGGCAAAAGCAGGGGATGGCGTAAGCGGCGCTGGTGGTGCAATCTACAACGACGCAAGCGGTACATTGATAATCAATAACACGACGCTGGATCACAATACAGCAATGTCAGCCGGTGGAGCGATCCAAAACTTTAAGGGTAAGGTGATGCTCATGAACGTCACGTTGTCAGACAATGCTGGCGATCCCAGCAATGAGGACGTGGGGGCTGCCCTGAATAACATGGAGGGTCGTATGACGCTCAAAAACACCACCCTGTATAGAACGACGGGTAATGGCATTGGTATTTACGGGAGCAACGGGTTCGGTTCGGATACCACGTTGGTCAATACGGTTATAGCAGGATCGTCTAAAAACAACTGTGCAGGACATGGCGCTTATCATTTATTCGGTACTAATTGGTTCGATGATAATACCTGCGGGAGCAGCAGTTCCGGTGATCCCAAACTGGGTGGTCCGTTGAGCACTGACAGCGGGTGGGCGCTGAA